>JBAYRG010000336.1:0-3695 GCA_041676805.1 Proteiniphilum sp. | reverse complement strand
TAAAATAATTGAGGTTTTTATATGCTTATGGAGAATCTCTAAATAAGGATTAGACCATCACAACAAAAAGAGATGAATATCTATTCACATACTTCCTAACTCACTTTACATTAAATGCGATTCTCAACTCATCGATCTCCTTGTCGTCCATAGGTTGCAAAGAACCTATCGATGAAGCCATTACGAGTGAATTCGCTGAAAATTCAGCCACCTCGAGATAATCAAAAGTATTCAGTAGTTTATCTCCTGTAACAAAGACGCTATCATTCTCTACAAGGATAACACGATTATGGTTGAACATCTTCGCCACACTGTCCACATCATTATAGATCAAGCCGAAGGGTATGGAGGGTACATCCTGCAGGAAGATCCAGCTTTCGGGGATGGTACGCACATCGAACTTGGACCCGCTCACAGCATGTGCCATCAGGTTTACCGATTGTGTGCAGATAATGGAGTTGATATGCGGATTCAACTGATAAATACGTTGGTGCAAGGCAACTGATCGGCTGGGTGTTTTTCCCGCTTCAGCCATACCGTTCTTTATCTGGACAATATCTCCGGGTACAATATCCCACCGTGCCACATTACTCGGAGTGATTAGAAAATCGTTACCTCTCCAACGTACAGATACCGTACCATAGGTCGATATCATCATACCCTGGTCACAAGCCCGGCGGATAATATTCATCATCTCGGTACGAATTGCTCGTTCATCGGAAGGATGGTCAATATCCATAAAGTGGGAAATATTGGTCGGCAGGTGATTTACATACTGCGACACCTGTTCATCGCTCAGATAATTCACCTGACCCAGTCTTTTGGCATTCACAATGGTACGACAGCAGAATTCAAGCGTTTCAAACCGTTGATAGGCATCCATCATATCGATTCCACCCAATACCACTCCGTGATTTTCCATAATCACCGCTTTATACCGGGTGTCTTTGAATTCAAATGCGATCTTCTCTCCCAAGTCTTCGCTTCCGGGAGTTCCATAAGGGGCAAAACCGATATCCCCACAAATATTGTGTGCCTGAGGAACAATTTTGGTATCGGGCACAATGCCGGCAATACTGAAAGCGACCAGTGCGGGCGGATGAGCATGAATGATGGCAGTCAGTTCCGGTCTGGCTTCATAAATAGCTCTATGAAAAGGGAGCTCCGACGATGGTTTATGCAACCCTATCATTGTTCCGTCCCTTTTCACCTGCATGATATCTTTTGTGGTAAGCGACCCTTTATCCACTCCCGAAGGAGTGATCCAGATATCCCCGTTCTTATCCCTTATAGAGATATTACCTCCCGAGGTAGTGGTCATTCCCTTACTGTATATTCGCCCGATGATCACATTGATCTGTTCCACCGGATGCATCAAATTCACATCTAATTGTTTCATTTTTTATAGGATAATGAGTAAAGAACAAAGAATAAAGACTTTAGAACCAAGATTCAAGAGCAAGCTAATAAACTAATTGATTAATATGCCAATGTGCCAATTAAATTGCAAACCATCATATCATTCAATAAATTATTAACATTATTCTTATTTACCCCATTGGCACATTATTTATAATTTTCCAACAGATAAGTCTCCGCTTCCACGCTCCACAAGCCGTTATTTCGACTACAGATAACAGCCAGTTCTTTAAAAAGTTCGTTGGTCTCACCCAACTTTTCAAAATCGGATATCGGTGTAAGCGGCATATCGATATGTGTATAGATCAGTTTCTTTCCTCCGGGGATATTGGGCAAGTTGTTGGTTGCCTCGGCTACTGCGTTAAGCCCTCCGATATGGGTGACCAGTCCCGCAGGATCAAGTCCCTTACTCATGATATCGAGCGCCTCCACCATATCGTCATTATTTCCTCCGCTGGTACCTACAATATGGGTATAAGCATAGTGTACATTGTAGAAGTTAAATGTAGCACTGAAATTGGGATCATCCGGTCCTGCAAAGAAATTGAGACAACCGTCAAATGCCAGGATAGCATCCCCCTGTTCCACCACCGGCTTTACGGGTGCGAAGACAAATACATCATCATAACCGGAGCCACTGCTAATGGCTTTTAGCTCTTTTACCGGATCAGCCATGGCCCCCGTATTGATATAACGGAGGTCAATCCCCCGGGAAGCGGCAAACTCGACAGTATATATGGAAGCGGCCCTATCCAGTCGTGCTTGATTCACATCGGTCACCACCATCAGTGAGGGTTTTCTCTCTTCGCGATGGAGCACATAGTTGATGGCCGCAAGCCCCATTGGACCTACACCCGCCAGTATAGCCATCTTGCCCCCATCCACGATCTCCATCTTATGCACATAACTGCCGGGAATAGTATGGTAATTGGCATGCATCGCACCAATCACGCAGGAAAGCGGCTCTGCCAGCGATGCGGGATAATATCCCTCACCGTTATATTTCAATAGGCAGTCTTGTTCCATCACTTCATTGGGAATAACCACGTAGGTGGCATCTCCACCGATATATCTATAACTGTATCCGGGAGCGCTCAGGATACCTACAGGCCCATTTTCGTAATAAAGCGCAGGCTGAATGGAAAACTTATCCCCGACTTTAAATTTATGCGCCCATTTGGAACCCACTTCCAATAGTTCACCGGCAAACTCATGGCCGATGATAATAGGATTTTCCGCCACATCATCGGGAATACGCTTATGGTCCGTTCCCTGTGAAGAAGCTTTATAGGACGACATGCACAACGAATCGGTCACCACTTTGGCAAGGATTTCATCCTCCTTGATAGACGGCAAATCAAATTCTTCCAGACGTAAATCCTTCTTTCCGTACAATCTTACTGCTCTTGTTTTCATTATTATTATTTTAGAGTCAGGAACCAAGAGTCAAGATTCAAGACAAAAGATTAAAGAACCCAGAATCAAGACTAGAATGGTTATTGACAGATTTATACTATAACGTGTTTTTGAAACCGCTTATCATACGCTGCAATTCTGATAGTTTTTGTTGAAATTGCTCGTATGTTTCAGCTTCTATATAGGATAATTTAAAAGATAGCGACAATTCAGTTTCTAATTCATAGGCAGAACCAAGTGATATCTCAAGAAATCGCGCAAAATCTTTATTACTTGATTTTGCTGAACCTTCGGCAATATTAGTCGGTATGGAAACCGCAGCTCTTTGCATTTGAGCAATCAATCCAAAACGTTCAACCTGAGGAAAGGTATTGACAAGCCGATATATATCAGTCACAAATTCTACCGATCTATTCCAAATGTCTAATTTCTTAAAATTATGCATCTCAACCAGTCTTATATCTTTTGTCTTGGCTCTTGAATCTTGATTCTTTTGTCTACGAAAGCATCACCTGCCCGCCGGTAATCGGCAAAGCCTGACCTGTCTCACCGCACTGTTCCATTAAATAAAGAACCCCCTTGGTCACATCTTCTGGCGTACACCCTTTACCCATCGGGACTTTCGATAGATAGAACGCTTTTACCTCTTCTATTGTTTTGGCTCCGGGCACCTTGCCGGCTCTCAAGTACTGCACGAAAAGCCCATTTTCAGGATCACTCCAGAGAGGCCCTTCATAGAAGTTCCCGGGACAGACAGCATTGACCTTGATACGGTATGGAGCCAACTCCAATGCAAAAGACTGGGTAAGCCCAATCCCTCCGAATTTTCCTCCGGCATAGGCAAAATTGGCTTTACTACC
>JBAYRG010000335.1:0-3697 GCA_041676805.1 Proteiniphilum sp. | reverse complement strand
AAATCGCCGTCCCAGACAACGCAGCTCCAGTCTAATTCCAGACCTTGTATGTGAAATTCAGTGGCGACATCTTCCAAATAAAAAGAAGAACGGACATCGTCTTTGCCGTCCAGGAACCAATTGACATGATTCATCGGTGTTTTCACATCAATAGCAAATGGTTTTAACCGTAATGCCTGTGAAGAAACAACAATACCGTAACGCTCACTTCCTCTTGCTTTTTCTTTGAGCCATTGTTTTGCTTTCAGGATATCGCGGGTTAATACGATTGGGTATTTTTCAGCAATTTGTAAAAAATCTTCTTTGGCCTTCTCTATTTCGATATCCAGCATATTCTTGACAAACGAAGATAATTTCTCTGCACGGAAGGAGCGCATTGAGACCGATAAATGTAAGTCTTCGCTAAAATGAACCTTACCTTTATCCTCTAAAATTTGAATTGTCTCCATAGCTGCATATTCCGAATCAGTGAGATTAGGTGAAATGTAAATACACCAATCGGAAAAAGTTGTATCTATTGCGTGAAGCCACTCAGAAATACCTGCTTCTCCGGTATTAATCTCTTGTCCACCTCCCACTAAACAAATAATGACAGCCCAATCTTTATGTCTATCTAAGCATGAAATCAGAAATTCTGGCTCTGAATAATCAAAATCGGGAATGCCTTTTTTCTGCTTCATAAATTTGACAGTCTGCTCTTTATTCCATGTCCGCTGCGCTTCATCAAAAATGGCGACATGGTCATACGGAGCTTCTTGATTTTTCAGATATTCGTCCCTGTAGTGATGTATAATCTGGATAAATGTCTTGACCGCCTGCTTGGCACTTGTTTTCGTTATTTTGATTCCTTTTTCTCGTTCTCTCTGTACTTTGTCTCTTGCCAATGCTTCTTGCAATATATCCACCAATGGTTTATTTCCAGACAAATAAACGCTTGCATTTCCGTTTTCATTGTCGAGATGAGAAGTGGCCACATTTAACCCGACAAGCGTCTTGCCTGCTCCCGGAACACCCGTCACAAAGCAGATGATTTTTTTGTGCTCATTTCGGGCAATATCGATTATCTCCGATATTTTATCTGTAGTCAATGTCAGATTCTTTGCACTTGCATCGCTTCGGGTAATATTTTCGACGCTATGGTTTGTGTAGAGAGATACAGCGTAAGCATTCGGTCTAGCCCGTCTTTTATCTCCTGAGAGGTATCCCTATCTTCGCGGGCAAAAAAACCTATGTGGAACCTCAAACAGTTTAAAGATATTTATGCCCGCTACCAGTCCAGCGGATTACATGTAGATGAGTTTTGCCGGAACGAGTGTATCGTCAGATCCAGGTTCTATTACTGGCAAAGAAAATTGCGGAAGTCTGTCGTGGATCCGGTTCAATCCCCCGGTTTTGTCCCGGTTGTGCTTTCCGGCAATGGATTACAGCCACAGGTTGTCAACCTCCCTTCCCGTCAACCATCCACCAGGGCACTCCCCGCCGATGGGGAAGTCTATGAGATTGTCTATCCCGGAGGGGTAGTCCTGCGGGTTTCCTGCGGTACGGACCTGAAACAACTCCGGTCGTTAATCCATCTGACGCGCCAAGACCATGTTTAACCTGAACGACTCGATGCGCTACTGGCTGTATCCTTATCCCTGTGACATGCGCAAGGGTTTTTACACATTGAGCGGCCTGGTGAGCGAGCATATGGGGAAAGATGTTCGCAGTGGCAACGTGTTTATTTTTCTCAACCGGGATTGCACCTCGCTAAAGGCCCTGCACATGGAGACCGGCGGGCTTTGCATCTATTACCTGAAACTTGAGAGGGGAAGTTTCACGCTTCCCTCGATGGAGGAAAACGGCCGGGCACATCCATTTTCATGGCAAAACCTGATGCTGATGGTACAGGGGATCGAACCGGGGAAGTGTAAGATGAAAAAACGCTGGAAACCTACATAAATAAACAGTTTTTAGTCTCTTTTGTGTTGCGTATTCCACTGAAAATCCGTATCTTTACACTCGTTATTACAAAAGGTGAAGATGCAAGAAACCCCCGAAAATACGGACAAACTCTTAGACCTCCTGCTGGAGAAATGCGACCTCCAGTACCAGGAGATCCAACAGCTGCAAGGCAAGCTTGCGGACCGTACGGACGTGGACGCATTGAAATCGGGCTACGAACAGGTCATACAGGAGAAGGATGACAAGATCCTCGACCTGGAAAAGCAGGTGGCCTACCTCAGACGCCGGATATGGGGTAAATCCAGCGAGCGCTTCATAAAGGAGGACCCCCGGCAGCGCAGGCTTGATTTTGAAGGGCTGGAACTTTTGCCTGAAGAAAAGGAACTGGCGGAGGCCGCCAAGGAGGAGATAGAAGTGTTCAGGGAAAGAAGGGTGAAGGAACGGGTGAAAAGGAAACCCGTACGCATGCCCCTGTCCGAAGACCTCCCGCGCCGGGAGGAACACCTTTACCCGGAGGAAACTGCGTGTGCAACAGACGGTTGGGTAGAACTGGAACCCGAGGTGACCGAGGTGCTGGAACACGAACCCGGGAGATGCTACGTGCGCAGGATCATCCGCCACAAGTATGTCCGCGTGGAAAAGGGAGGGCCGGATGCCACTCCCGTGGTAACGGCAAAACTTCCGGAAAGATACCAGCCCATAGCCAGGAGTTACGCCGGAGCTTCACTCCTGGCCGAACTGATGGTGAACAAGTACGTGAACCATCTCCCGTTTTACCGCCAGATTGAGATGATGAAACGGCTCGGGGCCAACCTACCGCCACCCACGGTGAACGACTGGTTCAAAGATACGGCAGACTTACTCAGGCCGCTCTACTACAGGCTCAAGGAACTGGTTCTCTCCACCGATTACATACAGGTGGACGAAACGACCATACCGGTGATCAACAAGGAGAAGCACAAGACCGTCAATGGATACATCTGGATGGTTCGCTCCGTCATGGACTCGCGGCTCTTCTTCCACTATGATGGGGGTTCAAGGGCACAGAAGGTGGCGTTGGCACTGCTGGAAGACTTCCGTGGCGCCTTGCAGACCGACGGTTACGGGGTATATGAAATGTACGAGAACAAGAAGGGGGTACTGCCGCTTGGTTGTTGGGCCCACGCGCGCAGGAAATTTTCCGACTCGCTGAAAAACGACAGGGAGAGGGCCGAGTACGCCATCGGGCAGATTGGACTGCTCTACGAGGTTGAAAGGGAGGCCGATGACAAGAACCTGTCCTATGAAGAAAGGGCCGAGCTGAGGGAAAGGCTCGCCTATCCAATCATGGTCGCCTTCGAGAAGTGGCTGGTGAACGAATATCCCAAGGTTATGCCCAAGAGCCCGATAGGCAAGGCCATAAAGTATTGCTACCACATGTATCACAGGTTGACCCGGTACCACCTCGATGGCAGATATCTGATAGACAATAATTTGGCGGAAAACAGCCAGAGAGCCATAGCTTTGGGAAGGAAAAATTTCCTTTTCGCGGGGAACCACGACGCGGCGGAGGATGCGGCCGTCTTCTACTCCCTGCTGGGATGCTGCAAGGCTGCCGGGGTGGACTTCCGTGACTGGCTGATCCATGTCCTTACCCATATCCACGATTACGACAACGACTACTCGAAGGACCTGGCAGAGCTGCTACCTGACAAATGGGTACAAACAAACTCCTAAAAACTCCAAACCGGCTCCGAATGTTTTGAAACTTTTT
>JBAYRG010000334.1:0-3727 GCA_041676805.1 Proteiniphilum sp. | reverse complement strand
ATTACTGTTGCCCTTTCTTGATGAGACGAGAGGGTCACACTTACGGCTTCAGGAGTATTATGAGGGTTTTCTGCTGGCTGTTGAAAAAATGAAAAACGACGGAGCCAATATAGAGTTGTATGTTTTTGAAATCGGTAAGGGAGATGATACGCAGAAGCTGCAGAGTTTGCTTGGTACCATGGAGATGCAGTCGCTCAATCTGATTATTGGAGGAGTAAGTGATGCACAGATCAAGATCCTCTCTGATTTTTCCAGGTCACATAATATGAAGTATGTGGTACCCTTCTCCCAGAGTAATGGAGAGGTGTTGAACAACGGAAACTTATTCCAGGTGAATCCGTCGCAGCATCTAACCTATACGAAGGCTTCTTCCATTTTTCTCCAGACGTTTCGCAATGCCAATATCATCTTTGTGCAGGGAGGAGGAAACGATAAGAATGAATTTGTTTCCCTGTTGCAAAACGATCTTCGTAAGAGTAATATCAAATACGAGACGTTGAATGCGACATCTACACTCAGTAGTACAATACTTGCCCTGTTGAACAAGAATGGGGAGAATGTGATTGTGCCCACCAGCGGCGACTCCGGCCTGTTGCGCCAGATAACAGACGAGTTGAAGAAGACACGTGAATCGGACTCAGGCTTCGCTATTCGCCTGTTCGGTTATCCTGACTGGCAGGCTTATCCTAACCTGAAAGAGGATTACAGCCTGTTTGACACCTATATATTTGCTCCTTTTTTTGTCAATGGGCAGAATCGTGATGTGGAAGCATTCAAAGCCAATTTTCGCAAATGGTATGAAAGAGATCTTCTGGAAACATTTCCGAGCTATGGTATGTGGGGATATGATACAGCTCTTTTTTTCCTGACGGCCTTGCATAGGTATGGCTATAATTTCGAGCAAAATATCGGGCGGGTAACTGTAAATTCACTTCAATTTCCGTTCTATTTCGAACGACCCAATAATTGGGGCGGTTTTATCAATTCCGGCTTGTATCTCATTCATTATGGTACGGACGGCAAAATCACCAAAACAGATAAAAGCCGATGAGACACTTTTTTAGCCCTGTTGTTGCAGCTCTTTTGCTTTCTTTGGCTATTTCTCCACTGTATGCGCAGAAGGAAACATTCAAAGGTGAATTGTATCTGGGAGGTGGAGCCGGTACTCTCTTTTCAAAAATAGATTTTGTGCCGGGTGTGCCGTTGGCGTACAAGCAGGGACTCTATGGAGGTATATCGGCAAAATATATTTCTGAAAAAAATCTGGGCCTTCTTGTGGAACTCAACTACGCACAGCGGGGATGGAAAGAGGAATTTGACCCATCTTCCGATTTTTCTTACAACAGAACACTGAACTATGTTGAAATGCCATTTATGACCCATGTCTACGCTGGAGGGAAAACACGCTTTATCATGAATGTCGGTCCACAGATATCTTTACTGGTCGGTGACAGGGAGGAGATGAACCAGGCATTGTCCGATAATGTGGATGCTCGCAGGGCCGGGAATCCGGAGGCAAGAATCGGGATGCAGTATGAGGGTATGTATGAGCTGAAGCGGATTGATTATGGGATAGTCGCAGGAATAGGGATGGAATTGAAAACCGGTATTGGCGATTTTGACCTGGAGGGGCGTTACTATTTCGGATTGGGTGATATTTTTACAAGCCGTCGTAGTGAGGAGGCCTATTTCTCCCGTTCAGCCGCTCGTGTGATCGGGGTGAAACTGACTTACTATATTCGAGTTTTCTGATTCGATAATAAGATTGAATTTTACTGATAGAGGCTGAATAAGGCTGAATAAGACTGAATAAGATTGATAGAGAGATTGAATTTAAATTGAATAAGATTGAAAAGTTTTTGTTAACTGATTAATTGATTAATTAATTGGTAATTGGTAATTCATCTTTTCCCCTCTTTTGCTAAAATATTCGGATAAAATTTTGGAATAGAAAAAAAAATTGTACTTTTGTCGAACAAAAACACATGAATATATGTTCATTTGTTTGTTTGAGTTTTTAGCAAGATGGAGATGGAAAAAGAGGGAGTCATATTGGAAAGGCAAAAAATAGACCGTTCCCAGTTTGAGGAGGCGGCCTATATTCTGAAGGCGCTGGCCAATGAAACCCGTTTGTGTGTGATTATGCAGCTCACCCAGGCAGGTGAAAAGTCGGTGACGGAGTTGATGGAACAGATGGATTGTGAGCAATCGCTGCTATCGCACCATCTCACCGATATGAGGGCAAAAGGGATACTTCGTTGTCGCAGGAGTGGAAAGAATAATTTTTATTCACTTAGTGATAATAGATTCACGAATGTGCTGAAGTGTATTATGGAGTGTGGGGATTGAAGCGACAGGATAGTTGAATGTTAAGTGATTAGCTGGAAAAGCGAGAAGGAGTATAAGTGGTTAGAAGAATTGAGAAATAAGAAATTAGAATATAAAAAAGTGTATGAAACGAGCATGAGAATTGTTCTCACACAGGAACATGACTAAAAGCGAGTTCCATACACCGACAAGAAAAAAATAAAATAATCGTATGAAAGATTTTTTTAAGAAACATTGGTTGAGGATGACCGGAATATTAGTCGGGGTATTGGTGGGATATATTTATTACCATTACGTGGGATGTCTAAGCGGAACTTGCCCCATCACTTCCAACCCTTATAGAATGATGATCTATGGGGCATTGGTTGGTTATCTCCTTTTCGATCTTTTTTCAAGTGATAAAAAATCGAAAAATACCAAAGAGATATCCAACAATAAAATCAAAGGAAATAACTAAATGTAACTATATGATGAAAACAAATTTTTTAGTGGCGGCAATAGCTTTGGTATTTATATTCGCTTCATGCAATAACAGTACTCAAAAGGCCGATTCAAACGATGGTGAAACGAACGTGATAAAAACAAAAGATAGTATGACAACAACAAAGAAGACAATTCAATTGACTAGAGCTGACTTTTTGACAAAAGTCGCAAATTTCGAAGCAAACCCCAGTGAATGGGTCTATTTGGGTGACAAACCCTGTATCATTGATTTTTACGCCGACTGGTGTGGACCATGTAAGATGGTTGCTCCTATTTTAGAAGAGCTGGCCAACGAGTATGATGGTGAAATCTATATCTACAAAGTGGATACGGAGGCGGAGCAGCAACTGGCGGCCGAGTTTGGTATCCGGAGCATACCCTCCCTGCTTTTTGTGCCGATGGGAGAAGCCCCGCAGATGGCGCAGGGAGCGCTTCCAAAAGATGCTTTCAAGCAAGCTATTGAAGATGTACTGTTGAAAAAATCGTAAATTCAGATAAATTATGGATCAGATGTTTTTTGAAAGCAGGAGTCGCTACGGATTCGAGGAAACGATCAACAGGCTTTCCGAAATCATTCCAGAGGGTGGTTGGAAAGTAATACATATTCACGATTTGCAGGAAACGATGAGGAAGAACGGGAAAGATGTAAATCCCGTGAAAGTGATCGAGCTATGCAAGCCAGATTATGCTTACCGACTTCTATCGGAAGACAGTCTCCGTATTTACTCCAATATGATGCCTTGCCGTATCTCGGTCTATGAAAAGGAGGATGGCAAGACCTACGTCTCCCGGCTGAATTCAGCCATGCTTAGTGCAATGATAGGCGGGGTGGTGGAGGATGTGATGTCCCTGGCATATCGCGATGCGGAGAGCTTTATAAGGAAGATAGAGGAGAGTTGATTTCTATATCCTCCTT
>JBAYRG010000333.1:0-3737 GCA_041676805.1 Proteiniphilum sp. | reverse complement strand
TTCGGTGGGCTTTCTAAAGCGGGCGACCTTATTATGGACCCCATCCGGGAAAGTATGGAGAAGAATCTGTTGCCTATCTTTAAGAATAAGGTGAAACTGATGTTTTCAGAACTCAAAGAGAGCGATGCCGCCGTATTGGGTGCCAGCGCACTCGGTTGGGAAGTCAGAGATTGATCGGAAATACTTAATTTTACACATAAGCTTCAGCTCCGGAAAAATCCGGAGCTGTTTTTTTCAAATTTATGCAAAACTAATGAACCAATTGACAGAAAAGAGCGATAGATTTTATACCTTTGTACTCATTTTAAAAATAACGACTTAAACGGACGCATAATGTCAAAAAAAATTCAAACAGCCCTTATTTCGGTTTACCACAAAGATGGGTTGGAAGAAATTCTTCGGGAGCTACATGATTTACGGGTTAAATTTATATCTACCGGCGGCACGCAGGAGTTCATACAATCTTTAGGTTATGAGTGTGAGGCAGTGGAAGAGGTCAGTAGCTATCCTTCTATTCTGGGAGGAAGAGTAAAGACCCTTCATCCGAAAATTTTCGGAGGCATACTGTACCGGCGTGACAATGAAACTGACAAGAAGCAGGTAAAAGCATACGATATCCCCTCCATAGACCTGGTGATTGTGGATCTCTATCCTTTTAAAGAGACAGTTGCTGCCGGTGGAACGGAAGAGGAGATCATCGAGAAGATTGATATAGGAGGTATCTCGCTTATACGTGCTGCCGCGAAAAACTATAAGGATGTGTTGATCATAGCTTCAAAAGATCAATACAGGCCATTGCTCGATCTGTTGAAAGAGAAAGAGGGCTTTTCTGACAGGAATGATCGCCGACGGTTTGCCAAAGAGGCTTTCATGGTATCCTCCGGCTATGATTCTGCGATTTTTAGTTACTTTGATGGTGATAATAACTCAGCCCTTCGTATAGCGCAAGATGGGGGCAAGCGGCTCCGTTACGGTGAGAATCCCCATCAACAGGGACTGTTTTACGGTGACTTCAATGAAGTATTTGAACAGTTGCATGGCAAGGAAATTTCTTATAACAACCTCCTTGATATTGATGCTGCCGTATCACTGGTTTCCGATTTCAACGAAACGGCCCTGGCTATTCTCAAACATAATAATGCCTGCGGTATGGCTTGTCGCCCTACCGTGAAAGCGGCATGGGATGCGGCCCTGGCTGCCGATCCGGTATCGGCTTTCGGAGGTGTTGTGGTGACCAACAGGCGGGTTGACGAAGAGGCTGCCGAAGCGATCAACGAGATCTTTTTTGAAGTGATCATCGCACCGGATTATGATAAAGAGGCGTTGGATATTTTGTGCCAAAAGAAAAATCGCATCATTTTGGTACTGAAATCGAGTGAAAAAGCCACACAACGCCTGCAATACCGTTCGGTGCTGAATGGCGCGTTGGTGCAGGATAAGGATCTGAGTGTGGAAACAGCCGGAGATTTGCAGGTGATGACAACCAAAGAACCCACAGCAAAGGAAACCGAAGACTTGCTGTTCGCCAATATACTGGTGAAGCATACCAAGTCGAACGCCATTGTGCTGGCAAGGGATAAGCAACTTATCGCAAGTGGCACGGGTCAGACTTCGAGGGTTGACGCCTTGAATCAAGCAATTGAGAAAGCGGCCACATTCCATTTCGATCTGCAGGGAGCGGTAATGGCCAGCGATGCTTTCTTTCCTTTTCCCGATTGTGTGGAGATTGCACACAAGGCGGGTATCACTGCCGTTGTCCAACCCGGTGGATCCGTACGCGACGGAGAGTCGGTGGATTATTGCAACCAAAACGGCCTTTCGATGGTGAAAACCGGAATAAGGCATTTCAAACATTAATCAAAAAGAAGTACAATATAGTGACTATCGAATAGCTTAATATTACACACATTATGGGCTTATTTTCATTTACACAGGAGCTGGCGATGGACCTTGGTACCGCCAATTCCGTCATTGTGAACAACGCGGGAAAAATACTCCTGGACGAACCCTCCATCGTGGCATTGGATCGCAAGACCGACAAGATGATCGCTTTGGGAGAGAAAGCAAGACAGATGCACGGTAAGACACATGAGAATATTCGCACGGTAAGACCGTTGAGAGACGGTGTGATCGCCGACTTCAATGCTGCGGAACAGATGATCCGTGGGATGATTAAAATGGCGAATAAAAATAAAGGAGGACTTTTCTCTCCTTCATTGCGTGTGGTTATCTGTATCCCTTCAGGGAGTACTGAGGTGGAGATTCGTGCCGTACGCGACTCGGCAGAACATGCCGGTGGCCGTGATGTCTATATGATCTTCGAACCGATGGCAGCAGCCCTGGGGATTGGTCTCGATGTGGAAGCCCCCGAAGGAAATATGATCGTGGATATAGGTGGTGGTACCACTGAGATCGCCGTGATCTCCCTGGGTGGTATCGTCTCCAATAAATCGATCAAGATTGCAGGTGATGATTTCACCGAAGATATACAGGATTATATGGGACGCCAACACAATATCAAGGTGGGTGATCGTACCGCTGAGCAGATCAAGATACAGGTGGGATCCGTAGTTACCGAGCTCGACAATCCACCTGAAGATTTTATCGTACACGGACCAAACAGGATGACCTCGCTTCCTATGGATGTGCCTGTATCTTACCAGGAGATCGCGCACTGTATAGAGAAGTCGGTATCCAAGGTCGACTCGGCCGTATTGAGCGCACTCGAACAAACGCCTCCCGAGTTGTATGCCGATATTGTTCGCAATGGTATTTATCTGACTGGTGGGGGTGCCTTGTTGAGAGGACTCGACAAGAGGCTAACTGAGAAAATTGGTATCCTCTTCAGGGTGGTTGACGATCCGTTGCATATGGTAGCCAAGGGGACCAGTATTGCGTTGAGGAATATTGATAAATTTACCTTTTTGATGAGGTGAGTAGGATTTCATGATTTCAGGATTTCATGATTTCATAATTTCAGGATTTCATGATTTCATGATTTGGAATTTGGGATGTAGGATGTTAGATATAAGACGTAAGGTATAGGTTTACATGCGTAATCTTTTTAACTTTATCATTCGGAATAGTCACTGGCTGCTTGCCGTTTTGCTGGTAGCATTCAGTTTCTATCTTGTTTTTACGCATAACTCTTATCAACGCAGTGTTTATCTCACTTCGGCCAATAACGTAACCGGATGGTTTTACTCACTTTCTAAAGATGTCACATCATTCTTTTATCTGAAGAAAAACAATCAGTTCTTGTTGGAGAGAAATGCTGAACTGGAGAAAGAGATCCTTGCACTTAAAGGCCGAATAGATATTCTTACAGCTGTTGATTCCGCGGAGGTGAAAGCTTTCGTAAGCGATTCTATTTCTTCGCAGCCACAATTCGATTTTATTCCTGCTGAAGTGGTCAACCTGAGCTTCTCGGGAGCAAATAATTTTATCACCATCAATAAAGGATCGCTACAAGGGGTTAGGGCTGATATGGGAGTAATTTCAGCAAATGGAGGTGTTGTGGGGGTGATATCCGTGGTCTCGCGACACAGATCAGTGGTGATTCCTGTTATCAATCCCAAGTTTCGGTTAAGCGCCAAGCTGAAAAACTCCGAAAATTATGGATCTGTTTCCTGGGGCGGGACAAATATAAGGGAGGCACAACTGCAGGAGTTGCCAAAACATGAAGCTTTCCATAAAGGTGATACTGTGCTGACCAGTTTCTCCCGCATTTTCCCTAA
>JBAYRG010000332.1:0-3758 GCA_041676805.1 Proteiniphilum sp. | reverse complement strand
TGGCGGAGGATGCCGTGTTGAACAGGCGCGACGATGCTACCGAGCGGATGATGGAGTATGCCGAAAAGATCAAAGGCGATAAAAATCCCGAGGCGGAGAAAGCCAAAGCCGAAGAGTGGCGAACCCTCTCGCTGGAAGAACGGTTGAGTTTTGCCCTTGTGAAAGGGATTGGCGATTATATGGAAGAAGACCTTGCCGAAGCGCTGCAAACCTATCCCCGCGCGGTGGATATCATCGATAAGCCGTTGATGGACGGGATGAACCGGGTGGGCGATCTCTTTGGTGCCGGGAAGATGTTCCTGCCGCAGGTGGTGAAGGCGGCCCGCACCATGAAAAAGGCGGTGGCCATCCTACAACCCACCATCGAAGCCGAAAAAGCTGCCGGGGGCGATGCGCAGCAGAAAGCGGGAAAGATACTGCTCGCTACCGTAAAGGGGGATGTGCATGACATCGGCAAGAATATTGTCTCCATCGTGTTGGCTTGCAATAATTATGAAATTATCGACCTGGGGGTGATGGTACCCCCGGAGAAGATTCTCGAGACAGTGATCAAAGAGCAGCCTGACATTGTGGGATTAAGTGGATTAATCACTCCGTCGCTCGAGGAGATGTCCATCGTGGCTGCCGAGATGGAAAAGGCCGGTTTCAGCTTGCCATTACTGATTGGTGGAGCCACTACCTCCAAACTGCATACGGCACTGAAGATTGAGCCGAAATACAGCCTGGGTCCCGTGGTCTATGTGAAAGATGCTTCACAAAGCCCGTCGGCGGTCGCCAACTTGATGAATGCCGGCAACAGGGAGGGTTACATCCGGAAAGTAAAGAGTGAATATACGGTACTGCGTGAGAATAGTTCCAAAAAGGTGGTCGAGCTGGTTCCGTTGGAGGAGGCCAGGCAGCACGCTTTCAGCATCGACTGGAACGGCTATGAGGCTATTCTCCCCAATAGGTTGGGACGGGTGAAGCTGGATCATATCCCGATGGAGGAGATTATTCCCTATATCGACTGGAAGTTCTTTTTTCATGCCTGGAATATGTCCGCCAAGTTCCATACGATTACCAGGGCGGAGCGCACTAAGGAAGCGCGCGCCGCATGGCTGGGCGGTTATCGTGAAGATGACCGTGAAAAAGGGCTGGAAGCCGAAAAACTGTATGATGATGCCATAGATATGCTGCAAAAGTTTATCGAAGAGGATGTGGATTATGTCAGGGCGGTTTTTGGAATATATGAAGCATACAGTGAAAATGATACGGTTTTTGTCGACGGCACCCCTTTTCCTTTCCTGCGCCAGCAGAAGAAAAATGATAAGAATGAGTACTTCTGCCTGAGTGATTTTATTGCACCGAAACATATCGGAAAGAAAGATTATATCGGGGCTTTTGCCGTTACCGCCGGAGCGGGTGCGGAAGAGCAATTCAATAGATATGAAGTTGAAGGTGATGAATATGCAGCCTTGCTGATGAAGTCGCTGCTCGACCGGCTTGCGGAGGCAGCTACCGAATGGTTGCACGCCAAAGTGCGCCGAGAATACTGGGGACACGCCGCGGATGAGAATCTCACCATTGGTGAGATGTTTGCCGTGAAGTATGAGGGAATACGTCCCGCGGTGGGATATCCATCCATTCCGGATCAGACGGTAAATTTCCTGCTGCATGATGTGCTGAAGACACCCGATATCGGGATCTCACTCACCGAGAACGGGGTGATGTATCCCAATGCATCGGTCAGCGGCCTCTTTTTTGGCCATCCTGAATCGAAATATTTTGCTATAGGAGAGATATCCGAAGAGCAGGTCGCCGACTATGCCCAACGGAAAAATGTGACGCCGGAGGGAATCCGCAAGTTTCTGCTGGCGAACTTGGTATAGTATAAGTCAGTGATAAGATGCGAAGTTTTGGAAGTGATAATAATTCGGGGGTAGATCCGCGGATCATGCAGGCGCTGATGAGTGCCAACAACGATCACGTCATCGCTTATGGTGATGACCCCTGGACCCGTGAAGCGGAGGAGGCTGTCCGGATGCTTCTCGGTGAGGAAGAAGTAGAACCTTTCTTCCTTTTCAATGGTACAGGCGCCAATGTGGTGGCGCTCCAGGCTTGTACGGCTCCTTTTCATTCCATCCTATGTGCTGCCACTGCCCATATCGCGGTGGATGAGTGCGGTGCTCCGGTGAAGATGACCGGTGCGGCGTTGAAAGAAATTCCCACACCCGACGGGAAACTCACCCCCGAACGGGTGCGTCCTTGTTTGCATGGCTTTGGCTTTGAACATCATTCACAACCGAAGGTGATTGCCATTTCACAGACTACCGAACTGGGCACCCTCTATACCCCGCAGGAAATAAAAGCACTTGCCGATCTGGCACACAGCCATGATATGTTTCTTTTCGTGGATGGAACCCGTATTGCCAACGCGTGTGCTATCCTGGATGTCTCGCTGAGGAAGATGACTGTGGATGCGGGGGTGGATATTTTCACCCTGGGGGGTACGAAAAACGGGCTGATGTTCGGCGAAGCGCTGATACCATTGCGTAAAGAACTGGCCGAAAATATAAAATATTATCGGAAACAGACTACCCAGTTGTATTCCAAGATGAGGTTTATCTCCGCGCAGTTTATTCCCTATCTCAAAGAGAATATATGGCTGGAGAATGCCAAGAGATCCAACGATGCGGCGCAAATGTTGTATGAAGAAATAAGTGGTATCGGAGGAATAGAAATTACACAACCGGTGCAATCGAATGCTATCTTTTTGATTCTTCCCCGAAGAATCAGGGATAAGTTGCGCGAGCGTTATTTCTTTTACGACTGGGATGAGTCGCGGAACGAGGTGCGCCTGGTCTGTTCGTGGGATACCACCCATGAGGATATAAGGGATTTTGTGGGTTATTTGAGATGTTTGCTAATTGGTAATCGGTAATTAGTAATCGGTAATTAGTAATTTGTAATTAGTAATTTGTAATTAGTAATTCGTAATCTGTAATTAGTAATTCGTAATCTGTAATTGGTAATTAAATAAAAACTATGTTCGACTTTTTAGATGTTTACCCTTGGCTATTGCCTTTTATTATTTTCTTTGGGCGTATTATCGATGTGACTTTAGGTACCCTACGAATTATTTTCGTCTCTAAAGGTGTAAAAAATATAGCTCCTGTCATCGGCTTTGTGGAGGTATTTATCTGGATTGTGATCATTTCGCAAATCCTGGTCCGTGCCAATGACCTGATTTCCTATTTGTCGTATGCGGCCGGTTATGCGACGGGGAACTATGTGGGTATCCTTATTGAGAACCGGATCGCTTATGGGATTCTTCTCTGTCGCATTTATACACAGAAAAACGGGAAAGAGCTGGTGCAAATACTCAATAAGTTGAATATCGGTGCTACGATGACGCATGGTGTAGGTTCTACCAATGAAGTAGACATTATAGAAACTGTGGTCGACCGGAAAGAGATGAAAAAACTGGCACAAATACTGGCTGAGTTCGACACCAATATCTTCTACGTGGTGGAAGATGTGCGTACCAAGAAGAACGGTATTTTCCCGAAACGGAAAACGATCCTGTCACGCTGGCGTATCGGGAAGTAGCACCCGGTACCCGGTAGTAGAATAAGGGTATGGAAATCCCGAGAGGGAGCTAAGGGTGAGTTACAACCCGTCGGGCTGCGCTCTTTTTGCCTCCTGCCATATCTCTTCCATCTCCTCCAGGGCCATATCTTTGAGTGCACGCCCCTGCTCCTTTACCTTTTTCTCCATAT
>JBAYRG010000331.1:0-3759 GCA_041676805.1 Proteiniphilum sp. | reverse complement strand
CCGCGCTCTTTGGAAAGGCCACTACCTTTAACAGTGACAAGTACAGGATTATGAAACAGCGCAACTGGGCGTGCGACATCACTCCATTAAAAAAAGATATCGGGTTTCAACCAAAATACAAATTGAAAGAGGGAGTGGAGAAAACCATAAGTTGGTACAAGAAAGAGGGATGGTTGTAACTGATATGATGATCTGATGATCTGAATAATCCCGATAAATCAATTTAAAAAAAGTCTTTATTCTTTACTCTTTATTCTTTACTCTATAAATATGAAATACAAACTATTGGTTCTCGATGTGGATGGTACATTGGTGAACAGTAAAAAAGAATTATCCCCACAGACTTTAACCACGCTGCTGAAAACAGAGCATGCGGGCATACGTCTTGTATTGGCCTCGGGGCGTTCACCATATGGGCTGCGACATCTGGTTGAAAAACTGGAGATGAAGAAATGGGGAGGTTATATCCTTCCATATAACGGAGCACAGATTATTGATGCAAAAAGTGATGAGGTGCTGTTTGAAAAGAGGATAGATCCTGTCATGTTTCCCTACCTGGAAAAGAAGGCGCAGAAAAACGGATTTGCCATTTTCACTTACCACCGGAATCAGCTCATCACTACGGATCCGGAAAACGAACATATTCGAAATGAAGCGTTGCTCAACGGTATGGAGATCGTAGCGGTAGAAGATCTTTCCGCAGCGGTGAATTTCTCTCCTAACAAGTGCGTGTTGGTCAGTGATGACGAGTCAGCCCTGATAGCCTTGAAAGAGCAGTGGAGGAAACGTCTGGCCGGTGTATTGGATGTATACCGTTCGGAGGTCTTCTTCCTTGAGGTAGTGCCGAAGTTTGTCGATAAGGGAAACACACTGGGTGTCTTGATTGAAAAATTAGGAATCAGTACTGAGGAAGTGATGGCCATTGGTGATGGCAGACGGGATTTTTCGATGCTTCAGCTTGCCGGTCTTGGTATTGCCATGGGGAATGCCCAGGATTCGATCAAAGCGTGTGCCGACTATATCACGGAAAGCAACAACCAGGACGGAGTGGCTATTGCAGTACAGAAATTTATCATTGCCGCGGTCACTCCCGCAAATATACCACCCGAAAGATTGAATGCCGGCAACCAAAATACACTGATGGGCAACCTGGGTATCCAATACACTTTCGCCTCATCGGGACGGGTAGAAGCAGTAATGCCTGTAGATGAACGAACCCGACAACCCTTCGGGATACTACATGGCGGTGCGACACTGGCATTAGCAGAGACGGTGGCGGGGATGGGATCGATGCTTATTTGCGAACCGGACGAGATCAGCGTGGGAATGCAGATCAGCGGTAACCATATATCCTCAGCACATGAAGGAGATACAGTAAGGGCGGTGGGAACAATTATCCACAAAGGACGTTCATCACATGTATGGAATGTGGATATATTTACCTCGACCGATAAACTGATCTCTTCCATCAGGGTTGTCAATAGTGTATTAAAAAAGAGATGACAGAGCAATATAGCGACCGTATTTTAGATCTGTTGATAGAGCAGGATGCCTGTTTTGCGATCTTCAGGCTACCTTATGAGACTACTCCCCGGTTTGTGATGCAAACATCCGGCTCCCCTTCCCTTCTCACAGATATCGAAGAGTTAAACGGGCAGCGGGGTTTTGTAATCGCTCCTTTTCGGACAGATGCGGCATCACCCATAATAGTGATACGGCCGGATCTTACCACTCTTCCTGAAGTAGACCTTTCTTTCCGAAAGGATCCCCAAGAGGAACCAGATTCCCAAAAGCATAAAAGTATAGATAAAACTGAGTATGGTCACCTCTTCAACCGGTTCCTCGAACCATTGACAAGTGGAGAGTTGAAAAAAATAGTGCTCTCCAGGACCAAAACCATCGATAGAAAAGAGACATTCTCTCCGGGACGTTCTTTTTTCAACGGCGTTGAAAAATATCCTCATTCGTGTGTATATCTTTTCCATACGCCCCAAAGCGGCACCTGGCTGGGCAGTACACCGGAAATATTGCTGACAGGGGCAAAAGATGAATGGCATACAGTAGCATTGGCCGGCACCCGTTATCCCCACTCCGACAGGGTGACCTGGGACGATAAAAACCTCAGAGAACAACATCTGGTCACCTCTTATCTTTTGAAACAACTCTCTTCCTTTCATATCACACCTGAAATAAACGGTCCCTACACTATAAAATCAGGAAATCTGGCACATCTGAAGACAGACTTCAATTTCAACTTGCCGGAAATGGCAAAACCAGGCACATTATTAAAAGCACTCCACCCCACACCCGCGGTGTCAGGACTTCCGAAAGATGAGGCTTACCGGTTTATTTTGGGTAATGAGGAACAAGACAGGCTTTACTATACCGGGTTCCTCGGTCTGCTCGATACCCAAGGAGAGACCGGTATATATGTAAACCTCCGGTGTATGCATATTGAGAAAAATTCACTTACTTTGTTCGCCGGCAGTGGGTTGCTCGCTTCTTCTTCGATGGAAGACGAATGGGAAGAAACCGAACACAAGTTGGAGATGATGTTAAGTATAATAGAATAAGAATATGGGATATAGGAATCAGAAGGTTAGATTTAGGATTTGATAATCTTGAATTTTGAATTAAATATATGGAAGTAGCGAAATAAGGATATGTATTCTGATAAAAGAAATGTTTTACAATTGGTAGCGTTGCTTAAAGCGCATGATATCACCCATGTCGTGTTGTCTCCCGGCTCACGCAATTCACCACTGACCCACTCTTTTGCGACCGACAGCGACTTCACCTGCTATAGTGTGGTAGATGAACGCAGCGCCGGTTTTTTCGCTTTGGGTGTCATACAGGCTACCGGAAAACCGGTGGCGGTATGTTGTACTTCCGGCACGGCAGCGTTGAATCTTGGTCCTGCAGTGGCAGAAGCCTTTTATCAGGAGTTGCCTCTTTTGGCAATTACCGCGGATCGTCCCGCAGCCTGGATCGGACAGATGGATGGCCAGACAATCCCACAAGCGGGACTATTCAAAGAGATCACCCGCCGATCGGTACAACTACCCCAGACAGCCAATGAAGAGGACGAGTGGTATTGCAATCGGCTGATCAACGAAGCTATACTCGGCATGGACAATGGAGTGATGGGGCCTGCACATATAAATATCCCTCTGGGCGAACCTCTATTCGGCTTCACTACATCAACCCTCCCCTCAGTTCGTGTGATCAGGCAATCCACACCAAAATTCTTAATCCATGATGAAGAGGGTCATGGACGACGGTTTGCAGGTTATTCCAAGCGGTTGATCATCGTCGGACAGCTGCCTCCCAATCATGGCCTGACCGGACTGCTGGAAATCCTTTGCAAGAAATGGGGAGTAGTTGTCCTGGCAGAGCAGTTATCCAATATCCCTACAACGGAAACGTCAGCCTTCGACACTCTTCTCTATGCGGCATCCGGAAAGGATTTAGAACAGTTAACACCCGATCTGGTAATCAGCTTGGGCGGACATATCGTTTCCAAGCGGTTGAAACACTTCATCCGTTCTGCCAATATCCGCGAACACTGGCATATTTCTCCAACGGGAGAGATCATCGACACCTTTCAAAAAGTAACGGATATTATCAGGAGTGATAACAAAACGTTTCTGGAATATTTGGTAGAAGTACTGTCCGGGTTGAAAACCCAAAAAATCACTTCGACAAAAGAGTATGAAGAGCAAAGGAGCTCCCGGAAAGAAAAAAAATTCGGAGATCACT
>JBAYRG010000330.1:0-3765 GCA_041676805.1 Proteiniphilum sp. | reverse complement strand
TTTCACCAAAGGAAATGGCTATAGCCTCTACATTGACAACTATTATTTATCTTTCACGGAAGAAGGTCGTTTCAGGGAAAGAGGGGAATGGCACGTTATTTAATTTTTATGAAGAGACAAACTACACTTTGCCTGATGCTGCTGTGTATGGCAGTTCATCCGGTTCTTGCACAACGTTACACTATCAGCGGATATATCACCGACAAGGCAAGCGGTGAAACTCTTATTTCCGCTACCGTTTTCGACTCAAATTCCGCCAAAGGAACGGCTACGAATAACTTTGGCTATTATTCGCTGACATTACCGGCAGGAGAGGTAACCCTCGAATACTCTTATATCGGGTATCGGACATTCAGACAGGATTTTTACCTGCAGCGTGACACGGTATTGAATATCCAACTGGAGCTGGACAATATGCTGGAAGAGGTGACGGTGGTCGGCCATCGCTCCGAAACAGGGGTCAAAGGATCCCAGATGAGTACGGTGGATGTGCCCATCGAACAGATAAAAAATATTCCGACCCTCCTTGGTGAGAACGATCTGATCAAAGCCTTGCAATTGTTGCCGGGCGTGCAATCGGGTACCGAAGGTTCGGCGGGGTTATACGTCCGTGGAGGCGGGCCGGATGAAAACCTGCTCCTGCTGGATGGAGTGCCGCTCTATAACGTCAACCATATGCTTGGTTTCTTCTCTGTGTTCAACAGCGATGCGCTGAAAAATGTGACCCTCTATAAAGGTAGTTTTCCCGCACGCTTCGGTGGACGACTCTCCTCTGTAGTAGATGTGAGGATGAAAGATGGTGATGATAAAAAAATTCGTGGTACGGCAAGTATCGGCCTGATATCATCCAAATTACAGTTGGAAGGACCTATTATAAAAGAAAAAACCACCTTCAACCTATCACTGCGTAGAACTTATCTCGATGTGCTGGCCCAACCGATTATCAAGATGGCACAGGATAATGAGAACGGAGGGGTGAATAGTGCAGGATATTTCTTTTACGACATAAACGCCAAGTTCACCCATAAGCTATCGGATAAAGACAAACTATACCTGAGTACCTATTTTGGAGATGACGCCATTTATCTGAAAGCCCAGGACAAATATTCGTATGGGAATAATATGGAATCCAAAGATCATACGAAGCTCGACTGGGATTGGGGAAATGCCATTGCTGCCCTTCGTTGGAACCGTATCATAAACAATAAACTGTTTATGAATACTACCGCTTCGTTCACCCGTTACCGGTCGGCATTAGGCAGCGGTTACGAAAGCGAAACCCGTTATCCTTCTACTCCTGATCAACCGGAAACAAAAGAGGAAACACGGCTTACCTATAATTCCGGCATACGGGACTGGACACTGAAAACCGATTTTGATTTTACGCCGAATGTCAATCACGATGTTAAATTCGGCACCTCTTATACCTATCACACCTTTGCACCCGATGTTATTTCCCTGAAAGTCATGGATACCGGACAGACAGAGCAAAATATCGATACGGTGGCCGGAAGCCCCAAGGTGTATGCTCATGAAACAGCGACTTATCTGGAAGACAATATCTCGCTCGGAAAGATACTGAAAGTGAACTTGGGACTGCATTTCTCCTCATTCCATGTGCAGAAGAGCCACTACTTTTCCTTGCAGCCACGTGCGGGATTGAGGGTGCTGCTTAGCGACAACCTGTCGTTGAAAGTCGGTTATGCGTCCATGAACCAGTACATCCATATGCTTTCCAACAATACCATCAGCATGCCGACGGACCTGTGGGTGCCGGCCACAGCAAAGGTAAAGCCGATGAAATCCCATCAGTATGCATTGGGTGCATTCTATTCGCTTAAGAATATAGCTGATTTTTCCATCGAAGGATATTACAAGACAATGGACAACCTGCTCGAGTACAAGGATGGTGCTTCATTTATGGGCGCGTCCACCAATTGGGAAGAGAAGGTGAGTATGGGACGTGGCACGGCTTATGGCGTAGAATTTCTGGCGCAGCGGTCATTCGGTAATACCACCGGATGGATAGGATACACATGGTCTAAATCCGACAGGATCTTCAACCGTCCGGGAAATACCATTAACAACGGAAAACCGTTTCCCGCAAAATACGACAGAAGACACGATGTCAGTATTACCGGCACACACAAGTTCTCCGAAAAGATAGACCTATCCGCCTCGTGGGTATTCAGCACGGGAAATGCCGCCACTTTTGCTTTCCACGAATATGCGGCAGCCGATTCTCCCACGTACAAATATAATTATTTCTTTCCCGAAGCTTATTCCTATGTGGAGTCACGGAACAATTTCAGGTACAACAATTATCACCGGTTAGATCTGGGTGTGAATTTCCATAAAAAGACCAGACGGGGAAACCTGCGCACATGGAATGTCAGCGTCTATAATGTATATAACCGGCTGAATCCTTTTTATGTGTATGTGTGGGACGAGACCTCCATGAATCATGAGACAGGTGAACGGAAAACAAAAAATGTTTTGCGACAGGCCACACTCTTTCCCATTATTCCTTCAGTAAGCTATACGATTAAATTTTAATTTTTAAGAGAATGAAACGAGCTGTTACACTATATGCCCTTTTGTTATTCATCTTTGCAGGTTCTTTTACATCCTGCGAAAAAGATATCGAATTCAAAGGTAAAGTCACTGATCCACTGTTGGTGATGAATGCCCTGCTTACTCCTGAGTCGGTTGTTTCTGTACAGCTGTCCCAGAGCCGTTTCGTACTCGGGGAAATAACTCCGTTCAACCCTATCTCCAATGCGACGGTATCCCTGTTTGTAAACAACGGTTTGAAAGAACAACTGACTCATGGTGAAAATGGAACTTATATGGGAAGCTATTTCCCAGAACCGGGCGACGAAATAAAGATTGAAGTGGTTGCCGACAGATTTAACAAACTTATATCACAAACAGTAATTCCAGAGAAACCCCACGTAGTGGTCAATGATTCCACAGTGACCATGCGGGAAGAGGAGTATAAGAGTCCCTATCAACCCAACACACTCTCTAAAATTACTTCACGTGATATGCAGCTACAATTGAAATTGACGGATAAAGCCAACGAAGAAAATTATTATTATCTGAAAGCCATGCAATATATTTTGGATAATGGTATGTTGATCTCAGAAGGAGTTATCGACATAAAACTCAGTGAAGTGTTAAAGAATAATATCACCGATAGTGGCAATCTCTTTCAGGATATCTTTGGTGATGAGGGAGAGACAGAAAAGAGTGATAATCTTTTTTCGGATCTGTTTGTAGATGGAAAGGATATCCTGTTCGATTTCTCATTGCACAATATCTTGGAAGCAATTACTTATGTTGATGGAGAGATGGTGGATGATGGGAATAGTTATGGAAAAGAGGTGACCGTGGAATATGTCATAGAAATAGGGGAAATCTCAAAAGATATGTATCAATATTTAATTTCCGGCAACAAAGCCCTGAACGCGGAAGATTATGGCCCGTTTACAGAACCGGTGATGATACATACGAATATTGAAAATGGCCTTGGAATTCTCGGCGCATATAATACTTACCGGTTCTCCTCCCGTTTTCAATCAAATTATCTACCCTACTACTTTCCTCGTTAGAATTTGCTTATTTTGTGATCGATACTTACCAAAAGGCATATGTGACTGTTACCGATTTGAAAAAGATAGAGGCATCGGGTGGTGTGGATATCCGTTTTGAGACACCTGTAAAAGCCGGTGACTTCGAGCTTACATTGAGTGGTGGTACCGA
>JBAYRG010000329.1:0-3769 GCA_041676805.1 Proteiniphilum sp. | reverse complement strand
TTAGTAGTGTGATCGCCAGATCAGCATCAACCGAGCTAACCAATCCCATGGATGCGAAAATATATTTTTTGTCGATCAGATAATGGGGATTTTTGGGCTTGGCATACTCGAAATCGTTACCGGCCGGTTTTACTCCCTCCAAAATATACTGAGGCCGCTGGGCATTGATGATGGCTCCTCCTATTCCTACAACAAATGGTACGGCCGAGAGGTCCTTTCCGGTGAGTGTGTACATTTGGCCAAAAGGAGTATAAACCGGCTGATAGATTCCGGTATGTCGTTCCACCGCTATCTTCACCGCATTTCGTGCAAGCGATTCTTCAATTTTCTGTTCGCTCGACCCGGGTTGTGCCAGCAACGCTGGATCTTGAGTGCAGGCATCTATCCAGTCCTTCATAATTGCCTTATCGATTCCCAATTCATTTGAAAGATCGTTCAAGTCCAGTTCGCCCACAAGTGGAGAGAGGCTGTACCGCATTCCCAAATCCCCTTCCACTGTCCGTTTGCTTGTCGGTTCAGGTAATCCCCTTACCGTAACATTGGTCAGTGTTGGTTTTCCCCGGGAGATAGAATAGACGTCGGTAGTAGCCCCTCCGAGATCGACCGCCATCAAGTCGCCGATACCCGGGATTGTTTTTGTACCCTTGCTGAATAATTCGCAAGCATTCAATACTGCCAGCGGGGTGGGAATGATATCTGTCTTGCATAACTCCTGGAGCCGATTCAACCCCTTCGCTTCGATGATCCGGCTGATAAAGAGTTCCCTTATTTTTTGCCTCGCCGGTTCGATGTTGAGTTTGTTGAACTCCGGCATCACATTTTCGGTAATGACAAAAGCTTTCCCCGATCCGGAGAATATCTCCTCCAACTCAAAAGAGGCACTTTTATTGCCTGCGGCTATGATGGTAAACGGCCGTTGAATCCGGACCAATCGACGGGCATTGGCAAGGATCACCTCTTTATTCCCGCCGTCGGTTCCGCCGCAAAGCAGTACCAGATCGGGATCGATCTCAAATATCTCGTTTTGCTCCGATTGCGATATCTCAAAGGCATACGTTTTTACCACTTTGGCACCGGCACTTGCCGCTGCCAGTTTCGCCGCCTTGGAGGTCAACTCCGGCACAAGGCCGAGGGCAACCATCTTCAAACCGCCGGCGGCACTGCTGCAGCACAGCAATTGATCATATTCGAAACCTCCTGCAACTTCTTTCAATTTGCCGTAAGCAGATGAAAAGCCCTCCATTACATCGGTTTCGATGGTAGTGAAAGCAGCCGACGTGGCTATGATTTTTTCCCGGATCGAATCGATAGCCGTCAGTTTGGTATAGGTACTACCTATATCTACAGTAAGCAAATTCATTTTTTATATCAAATCAGGTTGTCTTGTTTGTAATTATCTTTAATAAACAAGATTCATTCCAATCGCAACAGCTCTTTTAGATCTTCAATGCAAGTCTCAACTGTGGTTCCGGGAGGATATGCCCTGGTGAATCCCATGGAGAGAAACCGTTTTTCCACATCTTCGAAATTTTGTTTTCCGACTACCAGGTTTCCACCTGCAAGTAATGGAATCTCTTTCAGTCCGGCTTCGTCGCATTTCTGGCGTAAACCGTGGCAGTCGATTTCGCCATGTCCGTAGAGTGACGAGACCAGTATGGCATCGGCATCTGTTTCTATGGCAGCTTCAATGTATTCTTCTTGAGAGACCATTACTCCCAGATTAACGACTTTGAACCCCGCTTGTTCCAGAGCATACGCCAGGATCTTATTTCCCACGGCATGAACGTCGGCTCCAATAACTCCTGTTACGATAGTTTTTTCATCCATAATGTATTTTTCAGTAAAAGTATGCTGCAAAATTAGTACTTTTAAATAGGGTTATCAAAGATAATTCAAAAATAAACGCATTCTTTCGCGAAAGTTTCTAAAGTGTACTTTCAAAATTGAATAAAATATTTAATATTAGGCTATTTGTCATTCTGTATGCCCTAAAAAAATAAGCCCTGATTACACAGGGCTTATTCCAATTTATTCTATTCCTTATGATATTATCGCTTGGAAAATTAATCGTTCATAGAGATCAGAAATTCTTCATTACTTGAAGTACGTCTCAGGCGAGTCAACAAGAACTCCATCGCTTCCACCGAATTCATATCCGACAGGAAGTTGCGGAGTACCCACATGCGGCTGAGTGTTTCCTGCGACAGCAACAGATCGTCACGACGTGTGCTTGATGCAATGATATCCACAGAAGGGAATATTCGCTTGTTGGAGAGCTTACGGTCGAGTTGCAATTCCATATTACCGGTACCCTTAAACTCTTCGAAGATCACATCATCCATCTTGGAGCCGGTTTCGGTAAGTGCCGTGGCGATAATGGTGAGTGACCCTCCGTGTTCGATATTACGGGCAGCGCCGAAGAAACGTTTCGGTTTGTGTAACGCGTTGGCATCCACACCACCCGAGAGTACTTTCCCCGAAGCAGGCTGCACAGTATTGTAAGCACGTGCCAGGCGGGTGATGGAGTCGAGCAGTATGACTACATCATGTCCACACTCTACCAGCCGACGGGCTTTGTTCAACACAATTTCGGCTATCTTCACGTGACGGTCGGCCGGTTCATCGAAAGTAGATGCAATCACTTCCGCATTCACGCTCCGTTCCATATCGGTCACCTCTTCCGGACGTTCGTCGATCAGTAAAATGATCATATACACTTCCGGATGGTTGTCGGCAATAGCATTGGCAATATCCTTCAACAACATTGTTTTCCCTGTCTTGGGTTGCGCCACGATCAGCCCGCGTTGTCCCTTCCCGATCGGGGAGAAAAGATCGACCACACGACAGGAAAGGTTGTCGTTATGTCCTTTGGTGAGATTGAATTTTTCGTTGGGAAAGAGCGGTTTCAAATGGTCGAAAGGAACGCGATCTCGCACATCATCCGGGGCTCGACCGTTGATATTATCTACTTTTACCAGTGGAAAGAATTTTTCTCCTTCTTTGGGCGGACGGATAGGACCCTCTACCACATCTCCTGTTTTTAATCCGAAAAGACGAATCTGTGATTGCGATACGTATATATCATCGGGTGACGACATATAGTTGTAATCGGAAGAACGCAGGAAGCCATAACCGTCGGGCATGATCTCCAACACGCCTGCTGCATTGAGTATGCCATCGAAATCGTAAGTGGGTTCTTTTTCTTTGGGTTGCTGGGCTTGTACCTGAAGTTGAGGTTGCGATTGAACCTGATGCGACTGAGACTGTTTATTTTGTTGTGAAGCCGGCTGTTTGGGCTGTAAAGGCGAAGGCGATATGAGATCCATCATTGAAAGTTTGCCGCCGGAGATAGGTGCCTCTTTCACTGGTGTGTCTGTTTTTTCTTCAGGTGTCTCCTCTGCCACTACGGGAGGTAATGTGACGGGAGCAGGTGCGCTCTTTTCCTCATTTC
Organism: Proteiniphilum sp.; assembly: GCA_041676805.1. Classification (GTDB taxonomy): domain Bacteria; phylum Bacteroidota; class Bacteroidia; order Bacteroidales; family Dysgonomonadaceae; genus Proteiniphilum. The sequence continues at coordinate 318 of JBAYRG010000329.1, read as the reverse complement.
TTCTCTGTTTGGAAGAGCGGAAGACCAATTGAATAGGTTTACTGGGGGTTTTCGGAAGACTATCCGCAGGTTTTTTTTCGGGAGTATCAGTTTTTGTCTCGAAAGCTTCCACGCTCTTTTCCGGGACTGTTTTGGTTGTCACCGATTTTTTTTCCGGTTGAGAGCTTGGAATACTATCTTGTACCATTATAGCCTTTATAGCCTTTTCTTCCGTAACAGAGGTCTCTTTTCTCACTAATTTAGGTCTTTCCGCCGGTTGTGTGGGCTGTAATTGGGTCTGAGGTTTTGGCCGATCTTCTTTTTTGTCGATCTCTTTTT
>JBAYRG010000328.1:0-3801 GCA_041676805.1 Proteiniphilum sp. | reverse complement strand
CGTGCAGCGGATTATATCATCGACATAGGTCCCAAAGCGGGTAGATTGGGAGGGGAGGTGATCTACCAGGGCAACGTGGCCGAACTGGAAGAAAAAAGTAACAGCTACACCGTCAAATATCTTACGGGCGAAGAGCAGATTGAAGTTCCCAAAGTCCGCCGCAAGTGGAACAACTATATCGAAGTGAAGGGAGCTCGACAGAATAACCTGAAAAATATCGACGTGAAATTCCCGTTGAACGTGATGAGTGTGGTAACCGGCGTCAGCGGTTCGGGTAAATCATCACTTGTGAATGATGTACTTTTCAACGCATTGCAGCATCATTATAAAGGCACTGCCCTGGAACATGCCGAATTCAACGGTATCAGCGGGGATATCAGACTAATGACCGGCGTGGAATATGTGGACCAAAATCCTATCGGTAAATCATCCCGCTCCAATCCGGTCACCTACTTGAAGGCATTCGACGAGATCAGAAAACTCTATGCCTCACAGCCGCTGGCAAAACAAATGGGTTTCTCTCCCGCCTATTTTTCTTTCAATGTGGAAGGCGGGCGTTGCAGTGAATGCAAGGGCGAAGGTACTATTACCGTAGAGATGCAGTTCATGGCGGATATACGGCTGGAATGTGAATCGTGCCACGGCAAGCGGTTTTCGGACGAAGTGCTGGAGATAGAATACAGGGGAGCGACCATCCATGATATCCTGGAGATGACGGTCAACCAGGCTATCGAATTTTTCGGGCAGCAGAAAGGCACGACAGAAAAGAAAATTATAAAGAAAATGCAACCCCTGCAGGATGTGGGGCTGGGATATATCAAGCTGGGACAATCCTCCTCTACCCTCTCAGGCGGTGAGAACCAGCGGGTGAAACTGGCCTATTACCTGGGAGAAGAAAAGGCGCAACCCACCCTCTTCATCTTCGACGAACCGACTACCGGCCTGCATTTCCACGACATCAAAACGCTGCTCCGGGCGTTCAACGCGCTGATAGAACGCGGCCATACGGTGATCATCATCGAACACAATATGGAAATCATCAAATGTGCCGACCATATCATCGATATCGGTCCCGAAGGAGGAAAAGCCGGCGGAGAGGTAGTATTTGAAGGTACGCCGGAGCAAATCGTAAAGTGCAAGCAGTCACATACCGGTCGTTTCCTGAAAGAGAAATTGGATTAAAACATAAGTTAATTATTTGGTTATTAATTCAAAACCATTTATATTTGTTGGTGCTTACTTTGTTAAGTTATGCCAACTATAAGTGTTTTTTTTGGTATCGCAATACGAATTATGTATTTAGATCATAACCCACCCCATTTTCATGCATATTATGGCGAACAAAAAGTAATAATAGAAATTGAAAATGGGATGGTAAAAGGGTATATGTCTGAAAGAGCTCTTCGTTTAATTTTTGAATGGATGGAGTTGCATCGCGAAGAATTAAAGGAAGCCTGGGATAAAGCTAAAAATGGAGAAAAACCTTCTAAAATTGAACCATTACAATGAATACCAATATATTTACTGAAATAATAAACGCTGAATATTTGGAAGAATATAAATTATACGTTGTCTTTAATGATGGAAAACATATGGTTGTAGACTTTCATGACCTGTTATTTAAACACGATTATCCTGTATTCGTCCCATTACGCGACAAAAAATATTTTTCCAATTTTAAAGTGACAGACACTTTGGAGTGGGAAGACGGAACTATTGATATTGCACCCGAAACTGTATATGAAATGGGTAAACCACTTGAGAGCGATATTGTAGCCGAACCTTAATTTTAAAATCGATAATATTTCGGAAAATTCAGATTAAAACAAATTCCTGACAATCCAATAACCAATTATTACGATTAACACCACGACTGCCGACCAACGGCCAAAAAAGAATTTCGCGACTCCGGGAAACTGCTTTTTCCCGCCAAAGTATTCCAGCCAAATCCCCAGGAAGATATAAGGCAATGCCAACACCATAAAGGCATTATATCTCAACGCGGCTCCTATATCGAAATGAAGAAGGCTATGGATAGCTCTCTGCGATCCACATCCGGGACATTCATATCCGGTAGTGAGCAGGAAAGGACATTTCGGAAAAAGAGGCTGTGTTTCCGGATTGAAAGTATAAAAGATATAAAGTGCCGCCGCAAGCAAAACTGTTACGGCAACGCCTATTCCTATCTTTAGTTCCTTTCGCACAGCAGCGTTTAAAAATTATAACCGCTTGCGCCTCTCTCGATAATATTTTGCATATACTCCTCCAAATTACCGGTATATGCCATGATTACCCAGAAGATAATATATACCAAACCAACCCCAAAAGCTACAAGTGTCCACATTTTCGCTTTTTGAGCCATCTTCTCCGACTCCGCATATTGCCCTTTAAAGTAGAGCGAATCAACTTTTACCGCGAAAATGATTCCAACAATCCCAAAGGGAAGGCAGCATAGAATAGTCGCTACAATAGATTGCCAAAGCCAGTTACTGGGCTTCAACGGGGGAATTTCATCCACCATCAATTCTTGCGGGGGAGGCGGTGGTGAATAGCTTTTCTCATATTGGGAACCTTGTCCCTCAGGCTCATTTCTATATTCCATAATAATAATTTTCTGTGATTAGATATTCAGCAGATCTCCCATGCCGGGAAGGTTCGAAAGGGAACCTATAAATACAAAAATCAGGATGAGGGTAATTATCATAAGAACTACCCAGCCAATAGCGATCCAGAGAGCAATCTTAGTCCATTTAGCCGCGGAGCGCGAAGATTCCAGTGCAGCAGTCCAATCGCCCCTGTTATAGAAAGATTCCACTTGTGCTGCATATACTATCCCGATAATTCCGAGGAGACTCAAAAGACTGCTGCAAAACATAAATGGCAGGATAGTCACCAGAATCGACTCCACCAGCCAGGTCTTGGGCATCGGCTGGATTTGCCGCGTTTCAGCAGGTTCTCCCTGGCGGTCATACCGGACAGCAGCCTGATCCTCAATTGCCTGTGGTTCACTGTATCTATCGGAAAACAGGAAATATAACTCTTCCGTCTCTTCCGCCCTTTTCCACTGCTCCATACCTTGAGTCCACACAAGCGTATCGCGTTTTACTCCTTCCTGTCTCAACTCTTCGGGTGAGAAAGTTCCTTTTTGTTTTCCTTCAGCGTCGATATAAAAATAACGGTTCATATAACTTTATTTACTGGTAATCTTCAGGTACAATCTGCAACGATCGGATAGTCCGTCCGTTCTCGTCATTGTAAACATATTCAATAGTCACATTGTTCTCCTTAAAAATACGAAGATCGGGATTCGAGGAGAATTCTTTTCCGATATTCTCTTTTAATGATTCCAATCCGTGTTCGACTAACGAATCAGGATTCGATGTATTCAATACCGTATAACGGTATCGAAACTTGTTCCCCTCCATCACCAAAGCCTCTTCAAACCGGGTATATTGATCGAGCATTATCGGAGTCGACTCATTGAGATTGACTGCTATTTCTTCAAGCTTCTTATTGAGCACCTTTTCTTTTGAATTGCACTGTATAAAAGAGAAAGAAAGAAGGAGGACAGAAAAAATGAAAATTATTTTTCGCATACCTTAATTTTATAGTACAAAAATATGCAAAAATCGGGATATGATAACTACCAACTCGTCAATCTTTTGTCTCAGGTATTTAACTTCTTCTTTCAACCAATTAATCTCATCGTTTTTTGCGGAGATTAGTTCATTTGCCGTTTTTTTCGAAATATAGTTTTCACATACGGTTTTTGCAATTTCACAACTATCTATTCTTTCTCTT
>JBAYRG010000327.1:0-3821 GCA_041676805.1 Proteiniphilum sp. | reverse complement strand
TTGAGGTATCCTTTTTTCCGGATCTGTTCGAATAGCTCTTTGTAATGCCCTTTCCTGTTTCTCACTACCGGAGCAAGGATATAGATTTTCTTACCGATATATTTCTCTAATATCAGTTCGAGTATCTGACTGTCGGTATACTTCACCATTTTTTCGCCGGTGATATAGGAGTATGCTTCGCCGGCACGGGCATATAACAGGCGGAGGAAGTCATACACCTCGGTGGTGGTACCCACCGTGGAGCGGGGATTCTTGTTGGTGGTCTTCTGTTCGATGGAGATAACCGGGCTTAACCCCGTGATCTTGTCCACGTCGGGACGTTCCATCTTCCCAAGGAATCCACGCGCGTAAGCCGAGAAAGTCTCTATATAACGGCGTTGGCCTTCGGCAAAGATGGTGTCGAAAGCAAGTGACGATTTCCCGCTGCCGCTCAATCCGGTAATTACCGTAAGCGAATCGCGGGGAATTGTCACGTCGATATTTCTTAAGTTGTGCACGCGTGCGCCGTACACCTCTATCTGTTCAGTTTCGGATGTCATAATGATAGTAAACGTAATATAATCAGAAAAAGTTTACTCTATTATCCATGCTTTGTTATGTACCTTGGGGCTTTCTCCTTTCTTGTAATAAAGGTCGTCCTGTGTAGGAATAAGCAGGGTGTAACTCTTACCCGACGGATTGCTCAGACTGGTGCTGCGTAACCAGGAGTTGAAATCCTTCAATTGGGCATAGGTGATGTTGTGTTGTTTGGCAAAAGCTACCAGGTCGGGGATGGAGGTGGATACCTGCACCTCTTTGAACCGCATCGGTTTATAGAGATGCTCGGGCTTTATGACAAAGCCATATTGCTGTGGATTTTCGAAGATCTGTTTGATGGCGAGCATGCGGTAGTAATAACGGGTAGTTTCTTCTACCAGCCAGAGATCGAGTGAATCGTCCACCCCCTGGTCCTTCAGTCCGTTGGAGATACGTCCCTGGCCACCATTATATGCCAGCGCTGCGGCGCTCCATGACCCGTGTCTACGGTAGGCCTCATTCAGATAGCGACAGGCGGCGACGGTTGATTTTTCTACGTGGTAACGTTCATCCACATCGTTTCTTGCTTCAAGGCCGTATTCTTTGGCTGTACTCTGGAGGAACTGCCATAGCCCTGCTGCCCGCGCGGGGGAGACCGCCCTGGGGTCGAGGCTGCTTTCTATCACTGCCAGGTATTTCAGGTCGTCGGGAAGACCTTGTTGTTTGAGGATGGGTTCGATAATTGGAAAGAAACGGTTGGCCCTCTTGAAAAGGAGTAGGGTGGTGGAGTGGAAATAGGTGAAACTGTTCAGTTCCCGGTCCATCCGCTCCCGTTTGTCGTAGCGGTCGAAAGTGATTTGTTCCCCTGCGAACTCCATCCTCTCGGGAATAGCTACCGAGGCAGTCATGGAAAGTACCAATGGTCTTTTCGCTTCGTTTTTTTCAATATCGCTTCCCGATGTGAGGGCAAAGAGAAGTAGTCCTATTCCTAAGATGGTGATTGATAGAGAAATAAATAGTGTTGATTTTTTCATTCTTAATTTAATAGGAAGTGAAAAATAGTTGCTTTTCGGGAAATGAGCCCGCAGCTCTTTTCCAAATAACTAACAAATTTACAAAAATATCTCGATATTTCAACTATTGCTGACACTGAACTTAGGAGGAGATTATGTATATTTGCAATGGCTGAAACAAGGAAATTTAAAAATGATGAGATTCAACTATCTTATCTTGTGTCTTGGCTCTAATTTAAATATCAAAGGTTCCATACACCGAAATATAAAAAATAAAATAATCGTATGAAACGAGCATCTAAATCATTACAGCCAAGAAGATGATTAAAGCGAGTTCCATATGATACATTTGAAAATAAATAGTTTTAATCATATGAAACGAGCATGATAATCATTATCACACAAGAACATGATTAAAAGCGAGTTCCATACGATACATTTGAAAATAAAAGTTTTAATCGTATGAAACTAAAAACGTCGGGCTCAGTAATTAAAGCACATGATTTAAGCCGGATCAGATTTCGCGATACCCCATTCGTGAAGCTGATGAACAAACGTATCTACAACGTATTGATGGTTGCTTCACGATATGACATGTTTATTCTGGAAGATGACGGCCGTGTTGATGAACAGATCTTCAACGAATACACCTCACTCAACCTACGTTATCCTCCACGGTTTACACAGGTGGCAAGCAGTAAGGAGGCTCTGACGGAACTGAAACAGAACCATTATGAGTTGATTATCTGTATGCCTAATATGGACAGCACTGATACATTCGATCTGGCTAAACAGATAAAGACCTATTACACTGATATCCCGGTAGTACTGCTTACCCCTTTCTCCAAATCGGTTTCACAACTGTTGCGGAAGTCAGATCTGACTGGGATTGATTATGTATTCAGTTGGTTGGGCGATGCGGATTTGCTGTTGGCCATCATCAAGATTATTGAAGACCGGATGAATGTGGAGCACGACGTGAAGACGGTGGGTGTGCAGACTGTCTTGTTGGTGGAAGATTCCGTTCGTTTCTATTCCGCGGCATTGCCACTCCTCTATAAATTTGTGCTCAATGAATCGAAGGAGTTTTCGAAGGAGGCGCTTAACGACCATTTGCGAATGCTCCGTATGCGGGGACGCCCAAAGATACTGCTTGCCCGAAACTACGAGGAGGCGATCACCTATTACAAAAAGTATGGTGATAATATGTTAGGTGTGATAAGTGACATGAGTTTCGATATTGATGGAGAAAAGGAGAAAGAGGCGGGGAAACATTTTGCTGAATGGATCAGGGAGAAAGACCGCTCCATTCCGATTATTTATACCTCTTCTGAATCGGGAAACTACAAATATGCCGCCGAGGTGGATGCTGTGTTTATTGATAAAAACTCAAAGACTTTTCCACAAGATTTGCATAAAGCAATCAAGGAAAATCTGGGATTTGGAGATTTCATTATTACCGCTCCCAACTCCAAACAGGAGATATTCCGTATTAGGAACTTGAAGGAGTTGCAGATGAATATCCGCAATATACCCGATGATGCTTTGTATTATCATCTTTCAAGAAATCATTTCTCCAGGTTCTTCTATTCCCGTGCCATGTTCCCCGTGGCGGAAATACTTAAGAAGATCGATGTGTCGGAGTATGCCAATATGAACGATGCGCGTGAGCTCATTTATGCTACTATCGTTCAGTATCGGAGGATGAAGAATACGGGAGTGGTGGCTGTTTTTGAGAAAGAGCGGTTCGATCAGTATTCCAATTTTGCACGAATAGGAGAGGAGTCTCTTGGGGGAAAAGGAAGAGGATTGGCTTTTATCGGCTATATGGTAAAGACACATCTGGAGTTAAATCAGAATGACAACTTCCCTGTGACGACCCCCAAGACGGTGGTGCTTTGTACAGATATCTTCGATGAATTCATGGAAGCCAATAATCTCTATCCGGTAGCACTTTCGGAACTGGAGGATGAGATGATCCTGAAACATTTCCTGTCAGCCAAACTTCCGAAACGGCTGGTAAGCGATTTTTTGGTTTTCTTTGAGGCCATAAATACTCCTATCGCTATCCGCTCTTCAAGCCTGCTGGAGGATTCTCAATATCAGCCGTTTGCGGGTATCTATTCCACTTATATGATTCCTTATGTGGAGGATAAATATGAGATGGTGCGTCTTCTCAGTAATGCCATCAAGGCGGTCTATGCTTCTGTCTTCTATAAGGATAGCAAGGCTTATATGTCTGCTACCCAGAACGTGATCGATCAGGAGAAGATGGCGATTGTGTTGCAGGAG
>JBAYRG010000326.1:0-3828 GCA_041676805.1 Proteiniphilum sp. | reverse complement strand
GTAGAGTGGAGGATTTAATATGACTGAAAAACGGGCAACATTCGTGTCAAGAATCGGAGTAGTAGCTGCCGCTGCTGGCTCAGCCGTGGGATTAGGCAATATCTGGCGCTTTCCGAGCCAGACTGCCGACGGAGGAGGTGCCCTCTTCATTCTGGTCTACGTTGGCTGTATCTTGTTTTTCGGCATACCGCTCATGGTGAGCGAATTCATGGTGGGCAGGACTTCGAGGGCCAATACCGCCGGCGCTTATCACCAGCTTGCACCCGGCACACAGTGGAAATGGGTCGGCAGGTTAGGTGTACTTACCGGATTTATCATCATGGGATTTTATATGGTGGTGTGTGGCTGGACACTTGTTTATATCTTTCAATCCCTGTCGGGATATCTCTCCGGAGTGGCCGACCTGTCGGCCAACTTCATAGCGCTGCAAAGCAACCCCGTGAAACAGATTATCTGGATGATTCTCTTTACGCTGCTCACCGCATTCTTTATCCTGTCGGGAGTAAAGAAAGGAATTGAACAATCAGCAAAGATAATGATGCCGATGCTCTTCCTGTTGCTGGTGATATTGGCTCTCCGTGCCATCACCCTCGACGGGGCCGAGGCAGGGCTCAACTTCCTTTTCAGGCCCGATTTATCGCATGTAAAATCGACCCTGTTCCTTGATGCCATGGGACAGGCATTCTTCTCCCTCTCCCTTGGCATGGGTTGCATGATTACTTACGGTTCCTACTTCAATGACAAGACTCCGCTCGTAAAAACGGCAGTGCAGGTCTCCATCCTCGATACGCTGGTGGCCATTCTCGCCGGGGTGGTCATCTTTCCCGCAGCATTTGCCCTGACAGCCAATCCGGGCACGATTGTCGACGAACTGGTAGCCGGCGGACCGGGACTACTCTTTATCACATTACCGGAGTTGTTTAACCAGATGCCGGGTTCGATGATCTGGAGTACTCTTTTCTTTTGCCTGTTGGCCCTGGCAGCCCTTACTTCCACCATCTCCCTTATGGAGGTGGTCACCGTATATATCCACGAAGAATACCATATTTCACGTAAAAAAAGCACCCTGCTTGTCACTGCAGGTGTAATTGTTTTAGGCATTTTCGCCTCATTCTTCTCATCGTTCTTCAACTTCCTTGATGTGGCTTCTGCTAAATTTATGTTGCCGATAGGTGGCCTCTTTATCTCTCTTTTTGTAGGCTGGTATCTCGACAAGAAAATTGTATATGCCCAACTCACCAATGAGAGGTCACTGAAATTCAGTATCGGGTTTTTAAAAACATATATATTCCTGCTACGCTATGTAGTACCCATTGCCATGTTAGCTATTTTCATTTATGGACTTGTGGCGTAACGAGCTGAAAGAGAAAAAAGTTTAAATCAATTAAAACAAAAGTAAAAGAGGAAATAAACCGCTCCACCTTCGGTTTAATATATTATTTTTGTATCACTATTTTATACAGAAATGCCATTACAATATAAAATATTCCCCCCCGATGCGCTGCGTACCACCGTACAGCTTCCTGCGTCGAAAAGTATGAGTAATAGGGCGCTTATCCTGAATGCCCTGAGTCTGAATTCTTACCCTATCAAGAATTTATCCGACTGTGAGGACACGCAAGTACTCATAGACACATTTAATTCCAAATCCAACCAGTTTGATATAAAGGCCGCCGGTACCGCCATGCGTTTCCTGACCGCCTTTTTGGCCGGGATGGAAGGCGAATGGGTCATTAAAGGCTCGAAGCGGATGCACGAAAGACCTATTTATCCGCTGGTGGAGACACTGGTAGCCTTGGGAGCCGAAATCGATTATTTGGAAAAAGAGGGATATCCGCCCCTGAAAATAGTGGGAAAAAGGTTAAAAGGAGGTGAGGTCTATCTGTCGGGAGGTATCAGCTCACAATTTATCTCCGCCCTGTTGATGATAGCACCCGTAATGGAAAACGGACTGGTAATGCATATCGAAAACGAAATTGTCTCCAAGCCGTATATCCAACTCACACTAAGCATGATGGAGAAATGCGGTATACAAGCCAAATGGGATGGCAACGATATCATCGTCAAACCGCAAGCCTATAACGCCGTAGAGTTTGTAGTAGAGCCGGATTGGACTGCCGCCTCCTACTGGTATCAGATAGTATCCCTTATCCCCGGATCGGAAGTAACGCTGAAGGGGTTAGGGAAAAACAGCCTTCAGGGTGACTCCAATGTAGCAAATCTGTTCACCGATTTGGGGGTTACCACAGAATTCCTCCCCGAAGGTATTATCATCCGAAATATAAAAAAGAAAACCAAGAAATTTTTCCACGATTTTGTCAATGAACCGGATCTGGCACAAACTTTTGCCGCCACTTGTTGTTTTAAAGGTGTGCCCTTTCTTTTCTCCGGTATTCAAAGCCTGAAGATAAAAGAAACTGACAGGGTAGCCGCACTGATCAACGAATTGAAAAAAATGGGCTACCTGCTCAAAGAAAATGGGAACGGGATGCTGGAATGGGACGGGGAACGATGTGTGCCGGAAAAAGAGCCGGCAATCGATACTTATGACGATCACCGGATGGCTATGTCTTTGGCGCCCGGTGCCATTCTATTCGGATCACTCATTATCAATGATCCTAATGTAGTTTTCAAATCCTATCCTGATTTTTGGGACGACCTGAAACAGGCGGGATTTATAATTGAGGAAAGGTAATTATTATGCAAAGCTTATTTCTTTTTGCAGCCATTATACTCTTTTTCGTGGTGGCACTTAGTCTCTCCAATTACTTGCAACGAAGGAGAGGAAACAGCAAAGAGCGGGAAGCAACTCCTCCTTCCATCAACTTGGGAGATAGTGGCTGTTGTGGCGCACATGAAATATGTGAACGGGATAGCCTGATCGCCGCTTTCGCCGAGGAACCGGAATATTTCGACGATGAGGAGCTCGACCGGTATGCTCACCGCGATTCTGACCGTTATGCCACTAAAGAGGTAGATGAGTTCCGGGAAGTGTTTTATTCCGTACTCGATGAAGAGAAGCCCCGCTGGGTCAGGAGCCTGCAAATGAGGGAGATATCCCTTCCAGACCAGTTAAAGGACGAAGTGCTGATGTTCGTCAATGAATTGAGGGCACAAAAAATGCACGCCTGCTGAACGGATGAATATCATCGAACTCCTGAATTACGCCTTCTTTCGCAATGCGTTGTTGGGCAGTCTTTTTGCCAGTATCGCCTGTGGTATTATCGGTACTTACGTTGTCACAAAACGATTGGTATTCATCAGTGGCGGTATCACCCATGCTTCATTAGGAGGTTTGGGTATCGGGTTTTATTTCAGCCTCTCTCCCATTTTGTCGGCCATGGCCTTCTCCATATTCTCGGCATTCGGTATCCAATGGTTATCACGGAAACAGGGTGTGCGTGAAGACTCCGCCATCGCCGTCTTCTGGTCGTTAGGGATGGCCATCGGGATAGTACTCACCTTCCTCACACCCGGCTATGCTCCCAACTTGTCGGAATACCTTTTCGGAAATATCCTCACCATCACCCGGAGCGATATCACGGCACTCCTCCTCCTATCGCTGATCCTGGTACTTTTCTTTATCCTGTTTTATCATGCCATTGTCTCCGTATCATTCGATACCGAGTTTGCGCGGACAAGACGGTTACCCACACAATTCATCGAATACGCCATGATGTTTTTTATTGCCGTCACCATCGTATTGAGTATCCGCTTAGTGGGGATTGTGCTGCTGATGTCGCTGATCACAGTGCCACAGATGACCGCCAACCTTTTCACCGTCAATTATTTCAAAATAATTTCCCTCTCAATCCTGTTCAGCTTTGT
>JBAYRG010000325.1:0-3835 GCA_041676805.1 Proteiniphilum sp. | reverse complement strand
GAGTATGTCTCGATCATGGGTGCCTCCGGTTCCGGAAAATCTACCCTGCTCAATATCCTTGGCATCCTTGACACTTATGATTCAGGCGACTATTTCCTGAATGGCACACTGATCAAAAACCTCAGTGAAACGCAGGCGGCACTGTATCGCAACGAGATGATCGGCTTTATTTTCCAGTCATTCAACCTGATCAACTTTAAGAATGCATTGGAGAATGTGGCACTCCCTCTCTATTATAAGAAGGTGAGCCGTAAAAAGCGGAATATTATCGCACTGGAACATCTCGACAAGATGGGATTAAGAGATTGGGCGCATCACATGCCGAGCGAACTCTCCGGGGGACAGAAGCAACGTGTGGCAATTGCCCGCGCCCTGATCTCAAACCCTAAAATTATCCTGGCCGACGAGCCTACAGGCGCCCTCGACAGTAAGACGACCGTTGAAGTGATGGATGTACTGACCGGTCTCAACCGCGAAGGAATCACCACCATCATCGTCACTCACGAGCCATCGGTTGCCGACACTACCAACCGCATCATCCATCTGAAAGACGGGATGATAGAACAGGAAACCCGCAAGAATAACGGCGTACATACCTCCATCCAACCCCAAAAACCACAAATGGTATGACCGACCAGCTTCAGGAAATAGTGGCCACGCTCAAGAAGAACAAGATGCGTACCACCCTCACCGGGCTCTCGGTATCGTGGGGTATCTTTATCCTTATCGTTCTTCTGGGAGCGGGAAACGGATTGAAAAACGGGGTGATGCAAAACTTCAGCTCCCGGTCGGTCAATCGCATCCAACTCTGGCCGGGCAGCACTTCGATGCCCTACAAAGGACTGAAATCGGAACGGAATCTCTATTTCACCGAGAGAGAACTGGAGCTGATCAAGAATGAAATAGAGGAGAGCCGCTTTATCACCCCCAGATTCAATACTTCGCAAACCATCTCCTATGGGAATGAATATGGTTCCTATCAGGTGAGGGGGATAATGCCCAACTATTTCGATATCGAGAAACTGATCATTGCTCCGGGAGAAGGACGCTTTATCAATCAGCTCGATATCAACGAATCGAATAAGGTGATTGTACTGGATAAAAAGGTCGCCGATCTCCTGTTCAAGGATGAGTCGCCGCTCGGCAAACAGGTGAAGGTGGGGCAGCTTATGTTCAAGGTGGTAGGTGTCAACTCCAAGAAAGAACAATGGGGCGGATCAAACACCTACATTCCCTTTTCCACTGCCCAGGCTATTTTCAATCCCGGCGGCAAGTTCTACAATATCATCTTCACCGTAGACGGACTGGTGACGAAAGAGGAGAACGACCGTTTTAACGAGTCGCTCAGAACATTGATGGGACGCAGGTTGAGTTTCAACCCCGAAGACCAGCAGGCTCTCTATATATACAATGCCCAGCAGGATTATGTGGAAACGATGAAGATATTCGGCGGAATCACTTTCCTGGTCACCATTATAGGTATCCTTACGCTTATTGCAGGAATCGTGGGGGTAAGCAACATCATGCTGGTGTCGGTCAAAGAGCGTACCCGGGAGATCGGAATACGGAAAGCCATCGGCGCTACGCCCAGATCCATCCTGAAGACCATCATCCTGGAGTCGATCTTTATCACCACCATCTTCGGTTATATCGGATTAATAATGGGTATCGGGCTGACCGAAGTAGTCAACTTCTTTATGGAACAGGCGGCCAATGCACAAGTCGTATCGGACGAACCCCAGATGTCAGTCTTTGCCAATCCTACGGTGGATGTGGGATATGCCCTGTTCGCCACGGTGGCGCTGATCATCTCCGGCGTAATTGCCGGTTACCTACCCGCACGTAAGGCGGTGAAAGTGAAACCGATTGAAGCGATGAGACAGGAGTAATCAATGTGCCAATGAGGCAATGAGTCAATGTGCCAATTGAAGCGCAGCGGAGATCCTGATTTGTCGGGTTAAGAATAATAATTGAATAATAAAATTGGCATATTGGCATATTGACACATTAATAAATTAATATATATGTTTGATTTAGACAGGTGGCAGGAAATATGGATCACTATCACGCACAACAAATCACGAAGTGCGTTGACCGCCTTCGGTGTTTTTTGGGGAATGCTGATGCTGATACTGATGGTGGGGGCAGGGAATGCGCTTGAACAGGGAATTTTTTCACAGATTGAGGGGTTTGCCACCAACTCCTGCTTTTTTGAGGCGCAACGGACCACCGTTCCCTACAAAGGATTCCGGAAAGGAAGGCGATGGAATATAACCAACAGCGATATCCCGGTAATCAGGGAGAAAGTAGAGGGGTTGCAGTATCTCTCTCCCATGCTGTTCCGTGGCGGTAATGACAAGAATGTGGTCAGGGGCGAAAAAAATGGTTCCTACCAGGTAAAAGGCTGCTACCCTGAATACGACCTGATTGAGAAGAGTAAAATGATCTACGGACGCTATATCAACGATATCGATATTGCTGAAAAGAGAAAAGTATGCGTGATCGGTGAACGTATCTATGAAGTGCTTTTCCAGAAAGGGGAAGATCCTACCGGTAAACAGATCCGGGTAAACGGTATCTATTTCCAAGTGGTAGGGGTAGCCCGCAGCACCTCCGGTGTCAGCATCGGAGGAAATACCGCGGAAACCGTTGTCCTGCCGTTCTCTACCATGCAACAGGCGTTCAACCAGGGAAATATCGTTCATCTACTGGCTGCGACTGCAAAAGAGGGAGTATCGGTGAAGGTAATACAGGATCAGATCTCGGAAATATTGAAGCAACAACATCAGGTATCGTCCGACGATAAGGATGCGGTATGGTCCATGAATATCGAAGAGCAATTCAAGATGTTCAACTACCTGGGTATCGGTATTGCCGCCCTGATCTGGATCGTGGGACTGGGAACGCTGTTCGCCGGTGCCATCGGTGTGAGCAATATCATGCTGGTCACCGTCCGGGAGCGCACCAAAGAGATCGGCATCCGTCGGGCTTTGGGAGCTACTCCAAGGAACATCATCGGACAAATACTCAGTGAAAGCGTGGTACTTACGGTATTGGCCGGACTGCTGGGTATTGTATTGGGTGTCGGGCTGCTGCGTGGAGTCGGAATCGTACTCAGCCAGGGCGATCAATTCTTTAAAGATCCGCAGGTCTCGTTCGGTATGGCCATCGGCTCGCTTCTTATCCTTATCGTGATTGGCACCATGGCAGGATATATACCGGCGCAACGGGCCATGATGATCAAGCCGGTGGAGGCGATCAGTGAGGAGTAATAATGTGCCAATGTGCCAATATGCCAATATGCCAATGAGTCAATATGCCAATGTGCCAATATGCCAATGTGCCAATGAGTCAATGAGTCAATGAGTCAATGTGCCAATGTGCCAATGAGTCAATGTGCCAATGTGCCAATGAGTCAATGTGAATAATGGAATAATAGCCCAATTGTCTCGATTCTTGGATCTTGATTCTTGGATCTAAAGTAAAGTAAAGTAAATCAGTAAATCAATTATATAGTATGAAACGAGCATGAACACCATTTCACCCAAGATGATGATTAATTGCGAGTTCCATATGATACATTTGAAAATAAATAATTTTAGTCGTATGAAAAAAATATTAAGAATTGTGGGATTGGCTCTGTTAGGGCTTTTGGTGATATCTACTTTTGTATTTCTCTGGCAGAAATCACGTCCAAAAGTGGTGACTTACAAGATCGAGACAGCTACTAAAGGCGATATCGAAAAACGTACCGTCGCCACCGGGAAAGTGGAACCGCGCAACGAGATCCTTATCAAACCGCAGATGTCGGGTATCATTGCAGAAGTCTTTAAAG
>JBAYRG010000324.1:0-3842 GCA_041676805.1 Proteiniphilum sp. | reverse complement strand
TCTATTCACCCAATGAAAAACGGAGACCCACCCTAAGATTAAAATTTATCGGCTTTTCTTTGTATATGGTTTCAATTCCACTTCCATTCTTGAAATAATATATCACCCCCGGTTCAGCATATAATCCTATCTTTGAAAACAGGTTGTATTCTATACCTGTCGAGGTGTTGAGCGACCATTGTAACTGCTTCATGGATATGTGATCTTCTTCCGTGGAATCAAGCTTGCCATTCACAACATAGTCGGTATTTAATTTGCCGGAAATATTTTTTTCTACCATTCCACCCCCTGATAGATAGAGTGATAATTTTTTTCCTTTCCAGAGATTATAATGAATACCCAGAGGAATGCCAATATTGTGTAAGGTTTGTTCACTGGTATAATAATGACTGTCGCTACCCGAACGGAGTTGAGAGGATAATAGGGTGTATGTCAATCCACTTGTGAGACTCCATTTTTCGTCTAAATTGTACTTTATGGAGGCGCCCATCGTCACGGGCTGCCTGTGTTTGGCTTCTGTATGGACCACGCTCTGTCTGTTGGCAGCCATAATTCCTTTATGCGGATATTTTATTAAAAGAGGTGTTGCTTCATCTTTTTCCCCGAAGACCCCTTCCGCCAAAAAACTCCTATAACCATTGTATTCTTTTGAAGAGCCCGAAGAGCTATTTGACGCATAGAGGCTTGTCTGCCATTTCTCCGGTTTACTCTGCCGTGTAATGATCGGAGAATAGGGGCCGGATTCGGGAAGAGGAAAGTCGTGCTGTTGCTCTCCCGATTCATCCTTGTTGTCCCCTCTCTTTTCCTTCATATCGGATAGTTCACTTTGGGTTTCATTTTCGGAATAGAACACTTCAACCTCCCTGTCAATAAGGGAGTTATCTATTTCTCTGTCGATAGACGCTGTAGAGGCCGAGGCGGTGAGGGTTGTAGTGTGGTTGTTGAAGGAAAGAGGCTCATGGAGACCCTCTTCCGCGAGAAGATTCCACCCATTGCCGTGATCTATGGGGGAGGTATGGGTATTCTCCGGTTTGTATTCTATTTCCGGGCTCTGGGTAATTGCAGGAGAGTGCGGGGTCTGTTCCTTCAGAAAAAAATCGCCAACAAGAAGTAGTGCCAGCAAGGCAGCGGCTACCGCACCGATCCTTTTAACCCACACCACCATCTTTTTCTTTCCTGATGGAAATTGAACGGGGAGGTCTCCCATCTGAAAAGGAAACTCTTTGGTTATGATCTGCTCAATATCCTCCCATAATCCTTCCGGAGAAGGTTCCTCATGAGCTTCCATCCTTTTGCGCAGATTATCTGACCACTGATTATTCATGACTTCATTATTTTAAAGACCTGTACTCATTAATCTGCCTTGCTAAAAAATTTTTAGCTCTATGCAACTGTGATGCCGAGGTATTTTCTGAAATATTCAATATCGATGCAATTTCTTTATGGCTTTTCTCTTCGAAAACATACAAGTTGAATACTGTCCTGTATCCTGCAGGAAGAGCACGAATCATCTCTAATATGGCCGATGCCGGTATCTCTTCAAAGTCAGTTTCTTCTTCTTCACTGATATCCGGTAAATTCCATATCGGGCTATTGATGATATTCAATCTCTCACTCTTTTTGAGAAATTTCAATGATTCATTGACAACAATACGGCTGCTCCACGCTTTTAGAGATCCCGCTCCTTTGTATCTGAAATTGGTTATGGACTTAAATATCTTTATGAAACTCTCCTGTAAAATATCCTTCACATCCTCCGTGTTAGAGATATAACGGGAGCATACTGTGGTAAGATACCCAGAATAATTATTATAGAACTCTTTCATAGCAATGATATCGCCAGATAAGATCTTTTTCAGTAGTTCTTGCTCCTTATCTTTCTCCTCTAACATTGACATTAAAAAACTTTCTAAACCAGAGGTTGTACCATTTCACAAAGGTACAACCTCATCATTATTCTGGTTGTAAAAAAACTTATTATTTTACAATCATATAGATGTCCTGTTTTTTTGTTTTGCCATTCCCTATTTTACATTCACCTCGCTCCTTTCGTATGCCATGGCTGGTTGGGCAGGCGATGAAGCGCTGGAGTTGTAGTCGAATTCTACTGATTTCTCTCCGCTGAATGAATTCCATTTCAACTTCAATTTCACTGTTTTGCCCTCCGTGTCCGGTAATTTATCCAGCTTGAACGCTACCAAAGCATCTCCCATTCTTCCATACAGGTCACCGGAAGCATCATGCCTGAATTCCACTTCATATGGTTTTTCGGGATCCGGGCTTTCAACCAGATTGACATAATGGACTCTCCCGCGGTCTCCACCCCATCTGGTCCTGAAACGCAAGGTTAGATAACCGTCCTCGACAATCGTCACCCAATCGTTGACGATCTCCACAGGATCATTCCCATATACCGCATTATTTTCATCTCCTAAATCGGGTGCCATCGGTTTGGTCCGGATACTGTCAATCCAATTTATATGTACGGCTTTGTTATATATTCCGCTGGGCTCGTTGACTTCTTTGTAGTTTACCAAGGCCCGGACTTCCTTCGAGTCGAATGGATGTTTCGTCAGGTTTACAGGTAATAACGTTGTCTTATCGTCTAATTGCAGATATACAGAGTTATCGTCGACCAACTTAACTGTTACAAGCGCATTTGGCCAGTAACTGTTTTCGGAATCATCCTTCAGGCATGATTGGAATAAAAGGAGGGAACAGAGAAGGCCTCCTGTCAATAAAAGTGGTTTTGTAATCTTCATAATTTTACTATTGATAAATTGTTATACATCTCATATTTCTCGCGTTTTATAATATTAAATCCTGAAAATATGAAAACCTTGCACCGGAATAATTAGTTTAACAAAAAATCACAAATAGAGTCAGATCATAATCCATCTTCCCAAATATCTTTGGCCTGATAGAAATTGAGTCCTGATATAGAGATGGATTTCTCATAGATCCTGTTTATCGCACTATCTGAAAATCGATCAAAAATATGTTGTATAACATCTTTTTTGTCGTATCTTTGTGTTGATTTAAATGGCAAGCGAGTTATTTTAAATCATTTTCAGGGTATCAATTTTACTGAAAAAGGCTTTTTTAATAAAATGGTTTGCCGATAAATCATAACTTTTAAATAAAAAAATTATGACTATCAAAAGCCTGACTAAAGAAGAAATTCTGTCTCAGATAAAGTATCTGGAGCAGAATATCTCAAACGGGTCTGTCACGTATCGTACCAACAGATTGAACAGACTCCGGAGTTTGAGAGCCAGCTTGCGTATGGCGAGCTGATGAAAAGGGAGTATCGTCTGAAGCTGAGTAATCCAAGAGAGATTACGAAAGCTTTGTTTTGAAAATTCAATTGAAAAAATATATAGTAGGGCTGTGAGAACAGCCTTTTTTGCTTTTTGTAAAGTAATATGGCCATATTATAATCATTTATATGAAAATAAGCCGTTAAAATAGTATTTTTATATATCTTTGCCTCCGTTATCTGACAAAAAGTCGAAATTTATTACGGTTTATGAAACGAGTATGATAACCATTATCACACAAGATTATGATTAAAAGCGAGTTGCCTCCAGTTAGCACTTTTAAAGGTAGTCGGCGATTTCGCTTCGCTCAATTGTCATATGATACATTTAAAAATCAATAATTTTAATCGTATGAAACGAGCATGAACATCATTACACCCAAGATGATGATTATCGCGAGTTCCATACACCGACAAGAAAAAATAAAATAATCGTATGAAACGAGCATGAGAATTGTTCTCACACAAGAACATGACTAAAAGCGAGTTCCATACGACACCTTTGAAAATAAATAATTTTAGT
>JBAYRG010000323.1:0-3847 GCA_041676805.1 Proteiniphilum sp. | reverse complement strand
GAACTTTTTGTGTAGGCAATTAAAAATAACGACAAGGAATTCCTGACAATCGTGTCAAATCATCAAGCCGACCTTATCCGTTGTTGGGCAACCTACACGATCGGGAAA
Organism: Proteiniphilum sp.; assembly: GCA_041676805.1. Lineage (GTDB taxonomy): Bacteria > Bacteroidota > Bacteroidia > Bacteroidales > Dysgonomonadaceae > Proteiniphilum. Next base: position 3,739 of record JBAYRG010000323.1, on the reverse strand, counting down.
AACCAAAACCTGGATATAACTGAAACGCTTGCACAAATACAACCATTCGCCGCCGATAAACATTTTGGAGTAAGAGAAATCGGGTGGATAGCTGTCAGAAATAAGATTATTCAGAATCTTGCAAAAAGAGCATTAAGGACACTCAATAAATAAGCCTCACCATATCCCCTCTTTTAAATGAATAAATGGGCATTGGGCTATATAAGAAAACTACATTAATCAGGTGATATATTTTTTGACAACCAAAATATTATATATCTTTGCTGGATGACAAAAAATCGATTAAAATCGGATTTGGTTTAGTAAACAATCTGTGTTTTCTATACAGATTGTCCCTTCGTTCACTCTCGGATAGTTCTTTTCGAGAGTAGTTTTTCTTTATTATAATTTAGTTTTAAACTGCATGCAACAACGAATGCATAACAATGCTTTCAGCTGTATGCCAAATACATTGAATGAAATGAGTAACGAAAATAAATCAATTCACGATTTCGATTTTAATTTAATCTGCGAGTTTTTCTCTTCTATGGAACGGCAAGGGCCCGGCAGTCCCGATGTTACATTGAAAGCCCTTAGCTTCATTGATAATCTGACCAAACAATCCCATATCGCCGATCTGGGCTGCGGAACAGGAGGACAGACCATGACACTTGCCAGACATGTTCAGGGAAAAATCACTGCACTCGATTTGTTTCCCGACTTTATCCATATCTTCAATCGGAATGCAACGCAATCAGGTTTGCAGGATAGAGTAAAAGGGATTGTAGGTTCTATGGATAATCTTCCTTTTCAGGAGGAAGAATTAGACCTGATCTGGTCGGAAGGAGCCATTTACAATATCGGATTTGAACGGGGGCTGAACGAGTGGCGCAAGTATCTAAAAACTGGGGGATATATTGCCGTTTCTGAAAGTTCGTGGTTTACAGATAAACGCCCTGCGGAAATCAATGACTTCTGGATGAATGCGTATCCCGAAATAGATACAATTCCCAATCAAGTAGCCAAAGTACACAGGGCTGGATATCTCCCTGTCGCTACATTCATCTTGCCCGAAACTTGTTGGATGGAACATTACTTTGCCCCAAAGACCATAGCCGAAGATATCTTTCTTCATAAATATGCAGGAAATAAAACTGCAGAAGAATTCATTGCGTCACAACGCTATGAAGAAGAATTATACCACAAGTATAAAGAATTCTACGGTTATACATTCTTCATTGCAAAGAAAATGGGATAATATTCAAAGAAGGTGGGTAAAACCTTCTTGAATACAATATTGGGAAAGAGGCTATCTCAAAATGAAGATCAACTTCATGGAAGGATAGCCTCTTAATCAGAAAGTCTTTACTTGTCAAAACTAAATCACAGATTGAGTACAAGCTATAACGTGTAAGACGGTCAATGATATTACAATGGTTTTACAGGAATACAAATATCTACTAAGAATTTATGTTCGGGGTCTCCACTACAATCAGTATGATAATACTCGTAAGTAGGACTATCGGAAGGTTGATAACCACTTTCGGTTAACCAGATACACATCGTAGCGTTATAACGGTATGGATATGGCATTATGCAGGTGACAACGATGGTATGTCTCTTCAGAACTGACATCCAGAAGAATAGCTTGTCCCGCTCCGATTTTCGCCATCAAGTCGTCTCCATTGGTAGGAATTATGGTCGGATCTTTCCTTTTATAATCCTGCAAAAGTTTAATTACTTCCGAATTTTGCTGGATGCCTAATTCACGCAATCCTGCCCACGCTTCGAGTACTTTTTCATCTATCAAACTATAATAAATATAATTGCCTTTTTTTGAAGTGCTGACAAGCCTTGCGTTTTTCAATACCTGCAAATGCTTTGATGTATTAGCGACGCTCATTTCCGATTGACTCGCAATAGTTTCAACGGAGAAAGAACCTTGCGCAAGAATATCAAGTATTTCCATACGCTTCGGGTTCGCAATCGCCCCTGCCACCAAGGATAATTCTTCGTATATCTTGTCTTTTATCTCTCTAATATCCATATATATTTTTATTATGATTGCCGATTGCAGTTGCAAATATATACAAGATTTTCAAATATTCAATCGATTAGTTGAATAGCTACTGAATGCAAGTAAATATTTGCCATTCATTAAAGCAAAATACAGCCATTTATTAAAGTAAAATATTGCCATTTATTAAAGTTTTGCTATATTTGCAACAAAATGAATGAGATATGATTCAAGAGAAAAAGTACTTGCCACGGATTTGTGATGCCACTCTCAGGAAACAATTAGCATCTTCAGGGGCTGTTTTGGTAAAAGGTTGTAAATGGTGTGGCAAGACAATGACTTCGTCGCAAGCATCCAACAGCATTTTATACATGCAGGATCCGGACAAGACTATATCTTACATGAATTTGGCAGATACAAAGCCATCATTATTGCTACAGGGAGAAACACCCCGCCTGATAGATGAATGGCAAATGGCGCCCGTATTATGGGATGCCGTCAGGTTCGAAGTAGACCGAAGACAGAAGGTAGGACAATTCATATTGACGGGGTCTTCTGTTCCAAAAGACGGCATGACGGCTCACACGGGTACAGGTAGGATTGCCCAGATGCTCATGAGACCCATGAGCCTTTTCGAATCGAAAGAGTCAAATGGCGCAATATCGTTAAAATCATTACTTGAAGGCAATGTAGAGATATCCGCCACCTCTTCCTTGCGTATTGAAGATATTGCCTATTCAATTTGTAGAGGCGGATGGCCCGCTTCTATCACTCTTCCTCAAGAGGATGCTTTGGAAACCTCTATCAACTATGTAGAGGCCATCATCAATGAAGATATTTCCAGGGTTGACGGGATCGACAAAAACCCCGACAGGGTACGTCTACTACTAAGGTCTCTGGCAAGAAATATTGCGACTATGGTGACCAATAAAACCATTATGGATGACATGCAGACCAATGACATATCCATGACTCCACCGACCTTAGATATCTATATAAACGCTTTAAGAAGGATTTTCGTGATCGAGGATCAGCCAGCCTGGCTTCCTGCCATCAGGTCGAGAAGCGCTATAAGAACATCGTCGAAAAGGCATTTTGTGGATCCTTCGATAGCAACAGCCGTTTTGGATACAAGTCCGGTTGGCATTCTAAAGGATTTCAACACTTTCGGATTTTTATTCGAGTCATTATGCACGCGTGATATGCGGATTTATGCTGAAGCCAATGCGGGAAGCGTGTTCCATTATCGTGATAAAAATAATCTTGAGGTAGACATGATTGTTGCTCTAAGAGATGGTAGATGGGCTGCCATCGAAGTTAAATTAGGAAATAAGCAGATAGAAGAAGCAGCGAAGAACCTATTGAAGTTGAAAGAGAAAGTGAATACCGAGAAAATGGGAGAGCCTTCTTTTTTGATGGTACTTACCGGGGGAGAATATGCATACAAACGTAAAGATGGGGTGTTGATCATTCCCATCGGATGCTTGAAAGATTAACTTCTAAAGATTCCTATCCTACTCAGGATTATCTGGGAACACTAACAGTCTTATGATTAGATAATCAATCTTAACCAAATAACCAAAGAAAATTGTGTGCTACTCTCGAAAAAGATCAAACTGCCGAATAAAAATGATTCAAATTGCCGAAAAATCTTAAAATGATATCTCTTTAAACTTCGTATAAGATAGATCATCATGTATAATTATCTTGAATTGAAATCCTAAAACATAATAGTTGGATAAT
>JBAYRG010000322.1:0-3863 GCA_041676805.1 Proteiniphilum sp. | reverse complement strand
TTCTCCGGGTAATAGTCGACATGCCCGAGTACAAATGGGTTGCCAGGGTGAATCCAGCCTCGAATGCGGGCACGACCTCTTCATAAATGGCATCGGTATGGGCGATGGCCGGGAGGATATTACGGGCGGTAAGTACTTTACCGAACTCCAATGCGCCGGGTAGTTCGGGCGCCAGGCTCCAACGGACGATATCATCCGATGCGGCCAATATCTTATTATATTCTTCCGGCTCAGGGTTTCTGAGGTATTGGGGGTCTTGTGCCCCACGTTGATTATAGGCAAAGTAAGGGCCTTCGAGGTGTAAGCCAAGAAATTTGGCGCCTTTTTTATTCTGTTTTACCGCTTCCTTGTATGTGGCAAACGTTTTCATTAACTCGTCTGTCGTGCTGGTAAGGGTAGTGGGTAGCAGCGCAGTAGTTCCATGTTTGGCATGTGTCTCCGCCGCGCCGAGGTATGCCTCCACGGTACCGTCCATAAAGTCGTGTCCCCCACCACCGTGTGTGTGGATATCGATAAAGCCGGAAGAGATATATTTGCCTTGGGCGTCAATGACTGTATCCCCTTTGTTGGAGGCAACTTTATCCGATTTTAAGATATCAACAGTTTTCCCATTCTCAGATATGATGGTCAGCTGCTCTTCTATCCTGTCAGGGAAAATGATCTTTCCGTTTTTTATAATAGTGCGACACATATAAATTGATTTTTTGATTTGTAAATGTGATAATTTACTGATGCTGATAAATCATCAAATCATCACATCAATGAATTATCTCATTAATTCTGCTTTTTCCATACTTTGATTTTATATCCGCTGGCGGCATACCACACGATGTAGGCAAAGCAGGGAATAAGGATCCAGTATGCCTGTTTCATTGCTTCAAAAGGAGATGAGGGTGTGTTCATTTCCACAAAAACGTTATAGACAATGGGCATGATGGCACTTCCGCACAGGGCCATTACCAAGAAGGCGGAACCCAGGTTGGTGTGTTTACCCAATCCGTTGATCGCCAATGGCCAGATGCCGGCATAAAGCAACGCATTGGGAAGCCCCATCAACACCAAGTACCAGAGCGATATGTCGGCAGTGATGCCCATAAACCGGACTGTACCTGATGTGGTGAGAATCATTACGGATAATAGGAGATTAATAGATGCGCTGATTAATAATGCGTTCCGTTGTTTTATATATTTGGGAATAAGGGCGATGCCCAGAAAGTAACCGAGAAATGTCAGCAGCATGGTGTAGGAAGGGATATTCTGTGCAGGTCCTGCAAGACTTTCACCCATTGTTCCCGCGTATTTGATACTGGTACCCAGTGCGATCATTTGGGTGCCGATATGAAAGAACATCGCCACGACTCCTAAGATGAGTGCCGGATATTGTAATATGGACTTATGCGAGTTTTCATCTTCGACGGATTGTTTGTTGACTACAGAAGGATCTAATTCGGGCAGTGACGAGTAGCGGACAATGATCCCGAAGACAAACAGGAAAAGAGCCAGGATGAGATAAGGGGTCATCACCCCCTTTATCAGCGTGTCCAAAGCTGTTTCTAATGCCGTTCCGGTGTAATTTCCCGCTTCAATCTCCCGCATAAGTACTTTGTCTGATTCCCGGATAACCACAGCGGCAAATATCAAATTGGCTATTACTCCGGCCAGTTTATTACCGGTGCCGACGATACTCATTCGTTTGGCCGCACTTTCTATGGGTCCCACAATGGTTACATAAGGATTGGCGGCCGACTGTAGAATGGCCAATCCCACTCCTAATAGAAAGAGTCCCAACAAGAATACTTGATAAACACGCCAGTAGGCTGCAGGGACAAAGAGAAACGCTCCAATCGCCATACACCATAATCCAAGCATCATCCCTTTTTTATAACCCACTTTATTTAAGAGAAAAGAAGAGGGGATCGCCATGACTAAATAGGCGATGTAAAAAGCGAATGTCACCAAATATGATTGAAAATTAGATAATTGTAGTGTTAATTGAAAGTAGGGTATCAAGATGGTATTTACCCAGGATACCAATCCAAAAATAAAAAACAGCAGAGCCAATATTATCATCGACTTGATGGTCCTATTTTTGTCTTGTACATGATTGATTGGAGAAGTGTTACTCATATTGTTGAAAGTTGTAAAATATTTATGGTTTCGAAATATTCTCAAAACACAAAATTATTTTTTATATGGCATAGAAATGCTTTAAAAACGTAATTCAGTTTTCAAATAACGTTATCCCATATGGGAGTCGCTATATTTCTTGCGATACTCAACGGGAGTGCAACCCTTCATTTTCTTAAATATCCGGGAGATATTTTTACAGTCGTTGAATCCGGATTCCAAGGCCAGGTCAAATAGGGTTCTTTCGGTAGTTGCCAGTAGATGAGCGAAATAGTTGATCCTGGAACTTAAGATAAACTGATAAATAGAGGTTCCCATCTCGTCTTTGAACTTCACTTCCAGATTACGCCGGGATAGGGGAACCAGCCCTGTAAGTTCCTCAATATTGATATCGGAGATGAAGTTATCTTCTATGAAACTTACTACTTGGGAAATATATTCATTTTCGATATCATATTTCTCCGTAGATTTTCGAAGTTCAAATCTTGTGGGCCGGATGATAATATTGAACGGTTCTTTAATTTCCCCTTTATTCATCCTGTCGATCAGTCTTCCAGCTTCATATCCACCCTTCTCCACATCGGTAACAATGGAAGAGATGGGCGGGTCGGACAAGTTACAGATTAGTTCGTCGTTATCTACGCCGAGCAAAGCAATCTCTTCGGGAATTTTGATATTGTTGATCTTGCAGTATTGAGATATCCTGAGTGCGAAATTATCGTCACAGGCAAAAAGACCGATAGGCTTGGGGAGAGACAAAAGCCACTCATCGAGCTGTATATGGCTGCTTCCCCACTCCTCTCCGTCTAAATTTTCACTTTCGAAATAGTGATAATTACCGCCTATCTTCTCGATTTGGGATCTGAACCCTTCCGCTCTTTCACGTGACCAAACCACGCCTTTATTTCCATAGAAAGCAAAATTCCGGTAACGCCGTTTGATGAAAAATTGTGCGGCCATTTCTCCCGTGCCGAAATAATCTCCGGTCAGATTAGAGAAATAGGGGCTCCGCTCTTTGTAATTTTGAAGTAAAATGGGAATATTCAATGATTTCAGTAAATTTGTGCCTTCATGGTCCCACCGTGCTACAATAGCGTCGGCTTCCCACTCCTTGGCCCATTCCACAATCCCCTCTTTACCGTATAGTGTTTTATAGTGGGAGGGGAGCCGATAAAAAATCCAGGGGCCGTGCTCTTTAGAATACTGGATTAATCCTCTGAGTAAGCGACGGCTGAATTCGCTGGAATAGTCGATAAGAATAAGTATTTTTAGCATAACAGTTACAATTCATACAATCAGTTTCCTCATTTAGCGCAACAGAAATCCTCATATATCGAAGAGCATTGAGTTCGATCCTCAAATATAGGTATTTTTTTATATACTCAGAAATTTTTTTAAAAAAAGAGGCCCCCTCGATCGAGAAGGCCTCTTTTATATCGGTTAACGTGATATCAGTATTAAGGTAAAAAAGATTGTTTTAGGTTATCGATACAAAGATAGAGTGCTATTTTGAATTTGCAAAATAAAAAAATATGTTATAAGACATATTTTTGCAACATATTTTTAAACGACAGCCTCTATCAGTGATAAAAAAAAGAGGATAAAAGCAAATTGTTTCATCCTCTTTTTGTGTGCCGTGCATGGTAATTAACTCTGTGGTGAAAGTCCACTATGGGGGTTTGTAATCGCCAACCATTAGCAGAAGGCAAGGGTGTCCATCGCGAGGTGGAATCTGA
>JBAYRG010000321.1:0-3867 GCA_041676805.1 Proteiniphilum sp. | reverse complement strand
TTGGAATTTATCTTATTCATAATATTCAATTGCTTTTAGTTATCCTAATAGGTTAGAGTATCCGAGATAGATTGCTATTGGTACAATAACAAATCCCAGACAAATAATGGTCGATACGACATTACCAAGCACCTTGATCCGTTTCATCCAAACACCGTTGTTGAGTCCGGCAGAATGGAGAGCACTCCAGAAGCCATGCGTCAGATGGAACCAGAGCGCAGTGAAAGCCAACAGATAAAAAATAACGATCCAGATATTGGAGAATACTTCCGCTACCAATTGGGCACTGTCGTGACGCGCTCCATCAATCATGAGGAGTTCCTTGAACTGCATCTGATACCAGAACTGGAAAAGATGTGTGAGCAGGAATAGCAGTACAAATAATCCCAGCACAAACATGTTCTGCGATGACCAGGCGGTCTCGGTCTTGCTTGAGGAAGCATACTTCTCTTTGCCGCGTGCCTTCTGGTTTTGTAGCGTAAGGATAATTCCCCAGATAATGTGAATCACAAAACCTGCCGCGATGACTCCTGTTCCGACAATGGCCCACCAGTTTGCACCAAGGATCTCATTGGCGAGGAAGTCATATGTCTCGTAGCTGAAGAGCAGCACCAGATTCATCGACATGTGGAATAACAGGAACAGAATCAGAAAAAGGCCGGAAATGCTTTGGATAAATTTCCGCCCAATAGATGATTTGATTAGCCAACTCATAAAGTTCTCGTTTTTAAATTATTTAGATTTTTTGTTTTCTATGTTTCAATCTTGCTAATATGGATAGTGTAAGTTTCCTTTCAGCACTACAAAAGTACAACTTTTTATCTGTTTACCCAGAACTATTTGAGGAAATTTTTCTTTAATTGTTCTTTGCTGGAACAGTTCTCCTCGATTTGTCGATATTTTCGTATCTTTGCATGTTCAACAAAAACGATATTGGATCATTATGGATATAGTATTAAGCGGCATTCGCTCTACCGGGAAATTGCATCTGGGAAACTATTACGGCGCATTGCGCAACTTCATCAGGATGCAGGAGGAAAACAGCTGTTATTTCTTTATTGCCGATATTCACTCCCTTACCACGCATCCCGATCCGAAGATGCTGCATGAGAATGTGAAGAACGTGCTGGTGGATTATCTGGCCGCGGGAATCGATCCTGAAAAGTCGGTGATTTATGTGCAGAGTGACTTGTCTGAGACAGCGGAATTATATCTTTACCTCAATATGCATGCTTATTTGGGGGAACTCTCCAAGACCTCTTCATTCAAAGAGAAAGCACGTAAACAACCGGAGAATGTGAATGCGGGATTACTCACCTACCCTACACTGATGGCGGCTGATATCCTTATCCATAACGCTGATAAGGTACCTGTGGGAAAAGACCAGGAGCAGCATCTTGAAATGACCCGCCGATTTGCCCGCCGTTTTAATCATTTCTATGGAGTGGACTATTTTAAGGAGCCGGTGGCCTATAATTTTGGGGAAGAACTGGTGAAGATCCCCGGGCTGGACGGCAGTGGCAAGATGGGGAAATCGGAAGGGAATGCCATTTATCTGGGTGAAAGTCCGAAAGAGATCGAGAAAAAAGTGAAAAGAGCACTTACCGATTCTGGCCCGACCGAATCCAACTCAGTGAAACCCGATTATATCGAGAATCTTTTTACTATCCTCCGCATAGTCTCTGCCCCCGAAGTGGTGCAACATTATGAGTTGCTGTGGAACAGCTGTGCGATCCGTTATGGCGACCTGAAAAAACAGTTGGCAGAAGATATTATTAAAGTCACTACTCCCATCCGCGAACGAATCCTGGAGATAGAAAAAGATGACGCCTATCTGCGTAAAGTGACCCGGGAAGGAGCGGAGAGGGCAAGGGAAAGTGCCCGAAAGACCATTCAGGCGGTAAGAGAGATCGTCGGTTTCAAGCCATTTTAAACTTTTCGGCCGGTTGGTTGTTCACCCAAGGTAAAACCAAAAGAAAAGTATGTTTCTATGCTGACATTTAAATCGCTTGAATTAAAAGACAAAGATATTATCAACTCCTATCTACAACAGCAAAACTACAGGGCGTCAGACCTCTGTTTTACTAATTTGTATTGCTGGGGAAGAAAATTCGACACCCAATTTGCAGCAACCCCCGATTGGCTTTTTATCCGCTTTAAAGATAATAGTGGCAGGAACTCCTATCTCAAACCGATAGGAACCGGTAATTTGAAAGATGCCATCGATCTGATCCAGGAAGATCATTCTCCATTCAGCACCCCTTTCCAGATGCGAGGACTGACAAAAGAGATGATAGAGGAGATTGAAATGGTGATGCCCGGCCGGCTCAATTACAAATTGAACAGATCAGTTTCCGATTATATCTATACGACCGAGAAATTAATCCATCTTACTGGTAAGAAACTGCAGAGTAAACGCAACCATATAAACCGCTTCAAACGGGAAAATGATTGGAAGTATCACTCCCTCACCGGAAATCCGGTGTTGGTGAAAGAGTGTAAAAATATGCTCGACAAGTGGATGGAGGTGAATAAGGAGGAGAAAGATCCATCGTTGGTCTATGATGATTATGCCACCACACTGATGCTCGACAATTTTGAGTATTTCAACCTGAAAGGAGGATTGATCTGTATAAACAATGAAATTGCCGCCTTTACTATTGGCGAGCCGCTTACTGAGGATACTGTCGTGGTGCATGTGGAAAAAGCGTTTACCACTATTCATGGTGCTTACACCATCATTAACCAGCAGTTTGTAGAAAATGAGGCGTCGGAGTTTCTATATGTGAACAGGGAAGAGGATATGGGAATAGAGAATCTCCGTCAAGCCAAACAGTCCTACCATCCGGATATCCTGCTTGAAAAATATAATGCGAGGTTTAAATGATTTGTGCTTCACACATAGCTCAATAACAACCCAACAGCAATGATTCAATTTGCCGACGAAGAGACAAGGCCGCAGGTGAGGGAGATGTGGAAGACCGTCTTCGGTGATCCTGATAATTACATGGAAGTCTATTTTCGCCACAAATACCGTGACGAAAATACCTTGCTGTATATGGAAGGGGGTAAGGCGGTTGCATCGTTGCAAATGTTGCTCTATCAATTTACTTTTTGTGGAACCGAAATTCCTGTCATTTATCTTTCCGGGGTTTCTACCCTTCCCGAATACCGGAAAAAAGGATATGTGCGGCAATTACTGATGAGAAGTTTTGAAGAGGCGGTTCAGAGAAAGGTGCCCCTGATGTTATTGGTACCCCAGGAGGAGTGGTTGTTGAAATTCTACGATAAATATGGCTTTGCACAGGCCTTCGATGCCGGAACGGAAGCACTACCTTCGTTGAAAGTACTGATAGGAAAATATCCTGATGACCTGCACGCCGCTTTCGGGGAGTTCAATACTTTGTTCAGGAAGAATGATATGACAGTGCAGAAATCATTTGATGACTTTCTTGCCATAGTGGAGGAAGCTGGACTTTATGATTTTCCGGTAAAAAAAAATTTGATGGGGATGGCACGTGTGATTGATGCGGAAAAGCTACTCTCTCTGTTTGCCTCGTATTACGAAGGAGAATCATTTTCTCTTTCCCTCCATGACGAGTTGATTGAACAGAACAATGCCTTGTTCACGATCAGTAAGGGAGAGGTCAAGAGAGAGCTTCTCTTAAGTGAACCAGATTATTCAGCCGACAAAGAGATGATTGCAATCGATATCAGGGAACTTGCGCAGTCACTCCTTGGATATCATACATCAGAAAAAGAAGCACCATTGAACACCCTTTTCCCTGAGAAAGCAGCCCAAATGCATTTTATGCTCGAATAACAACCCCAATCTCAATTCCAGCCTCAATCCCCAATTCTTTATTT
>JBAYRG010000320.1:0-3869 GCA_041676805.1 Proteiniphilum sp. | reverse complement strand
GATAATATCGACCTGTTCAAAAACGAAGCCGCCGACCTGCTCTACCACTTCCTTATCTTGCTGAAAACCAAAAAGCTGAAACTGGAGGATATTGAAGCGATACTGGTCGAAAGGCATCAATAATAGATTGAGAAACGGCATTTTTTTTCTAATTTTTGCCAGTTTGTAAAAATATTATACCTTTACCCATATTAATTAATCAATTAACAGACAAGAAGTAATGGAAGCCAAAAAAGAAGAAGAGCATAAAGAAAAAAATGCATATAATGTATCTGAACCCCAGACCCGATACAATATTGATATCAATGCGCTCAAATTGGCCGGGATTAATGCTTTAATGAGTATTAGTAATCCTGTAATACTCGAAAAAACGGTAAAATCATTGATAGAAACTGCTGCCCATACTCGGAAATCAGCAATAGTGATTGAAGAGGAAGAAACAATAGGCAAAGAGGAAATTCTGGCTAATATTCGCGAGGCATTATTGGAGATTAAAGAGCACCGACGCACCGGGAGAAAACCAAAAACGGCGGAGGAACTACTCAATGAATTATAAAATCAATGTACTATATCCTTTTGAGCGTGAACTGAAACGTCTAAGTAAAAAATACTATTCTATCAAAAAAGATTATGCGATTCTATTGAATGAGCTTTATCACAATCCTAACGCAGGAATAAACCTTGGCAGTGGCATCCGCAAGGTTCGTATGGCCATAGGGAGTAAAGGGCGGGGAAAAAGTCATGGTGCAAGAGTGATAACCGTTACCATTTTCGTTAATGTAGAAGATGCTGAAATCAACTTGCTCTATATCTATGACAAATCCGAACGCGACAATATCGCTATCCATGAAATCAAAGCGCTGATAGAGGAAGTCGGATTGGACAAATTATGAATATCCAGTCCTTTATTTTTATAGCTCACTACTCTCTCTTTGATTTGAGGGTATAACAAAAGCCTATAATCTCCTGCAGATAATATATACTTTTCGCCCAAGGAATCTTATATTTTTTGTCATTTTTCCACCTTATATGCGTCTAATATAAAAAACAAGATAATGAGCAACAACACGAATGAGCAGAATTTTGTGAGATTGATCCGGGAGAACGAACGGATCATCTACAAAGTCTGTTCTCTCTATGTGTCGGATAGTTATGCCCTTGCCGATCTCTATCAGGAAGTGGTCTGCAACTTATGGCGCGGTTTTCCGAAGTTCAGGAACGACAGCTCCCCCGGTACATGGATTTACCGTGTTGCGTTGAACACCTGCATTTCGGGTATGCGTAAAGCGAAGAGACATCCAAGAAGTGATTATCCGATCGAAGAACTCTCCGATTGGCTTATCGAGCAAGACAATAGCTTAGATGAAAATATCCGGGAGATGTACCGGATGATAAACCAACTGAAAACACTCGAAAAAGTGATCGTACTCCTCTATCTCGAAGAAAAATCCTATCAGGAAATCGCCGATATTACCGGCTTGACGTTAAGTAATGTGGCCACAAAACTGAAACGTGCAAAGGAGAAACTAAGAGAAATGTCGAACCTTTAAAAACGGAAATTATGGAATTGGAAGAATTAAAAAACAGTTGGGCTGCACTCGATAAACGGTTGAAAGAAAACAATTCGCTGAACGAAACTATCATTTTAAAGATGGTACAAGGGAAAACGGAAAAGTCAATCAACAGAATATTGGGACTGGAAATTATCGGTACAATAATTGTGTTCCTGATTATCCCGTTTATTGCCTTCTCCATTGAAAAGAACCAAGACAAAATGCTATTTTTCTGGAATGTATTGATAATTACCTCCGGCATACTATGTACCCTTTCCATTATTTGGGGAATCTGTAAAATCTATACACTTTCTAAAATTGATTTCTCAAAAGAGATAAGTGCTACTATTTATCATTTTAATAAATACCGGATCCTAGTAAAACGGGAATACTGTGTATTGATATATATTTTTATGCCTGTCCTTTTCACACTGGCAGTGCTATCCTATGCAGAAGAGAATGTCACCTTCTCACTGTGGATGTTCTTGGTTTGCATGTTTTTATTGCTTATACTTATTGTATGGTATTCCATAAAAAATTACAAAAAAACACATGCAGCCATTGTGGCCAGTCTCAATGAAATCAAAGAACTGAAAGAAGAATGAACCCACTTCTTTATATTAACTGGGATGTTGATCCCAATATCATACAGGTCAACGGTTTTACCCTGGGATATTATAACCTATTGTTCGTCGGCGGACTGTTACTCAGTGCCTGGATCGTAAAGAAGATCTTTAAAAAAGAGGGATTATCGGACGACGACTATGCAAGACTGGCATTATATTGCTTTGTGGGTATTGTTGCGGGGGCGCGCTTGGGGCATTGCCTGTTTTATCAGCCGGATTACTATTTAACCCACCCTCTTGAAATGCTCCTTCCGTTTTCGTGGGAAGGCGGCGTCTTCAAATTCACTGGCTACAGGGGACTTGCCAGCCACGGAGGCGCCATCGGGTTGATCATAGCCGTCCTGCTTTTCTACAGAAAAACGGGGATCCATTTTCTTACAGTTTTCGATTATATCGCGATTGTAGCTCCATTAGGAGGAGCATTTATCCGTCTGGGCAACTTAATGAATTCAGAGATCATCGGTAATCCCAGCAATCTACCGTGGGCATTTATTTTTATGAGAGCCGACCAGATCCCCAGGCATCCTGCCCAATTGTACGAAGCCATTGCCTATCTGGCATTTTTCCTATTGCTCCTCATGATTTACAATAAGAGGAGTAAAACATTGAAAAAAGGATTTTTATTCGGTTTGGTACTTATCCTGATCTTCACTTTCAGATTTTTCATTGAATTTTTGAAGAAAGAACAGGTCGATTTTGAGAAAGGCCTGATGTTAAACATGGGACAATGGTTAAGTATTCCTTTTATTCTGGTAGGCGTTTATCTGGTATTCTTTTACAAACAACGTAGACTCTCAGCCCGCACAAGAGTGTAGTGGCGAATAAGTAGATATACAACTGTGTCGCTGACTTGAAAGTATACCCTAACTCGTTAAAAATTGAAGACAAATCGATTTTATTGACAGGTTCTAATATGTCGGGCAAAACCACATTTATCCGCATCGTTGCTATCAATGTACTCTGTGCGTCGTCAGACGATAAGTAATTTTTCCTTCTGACGTAGATAGTTTCAATACATTGTCACTGATCAAAATAATGTCATAAAATCAGCCGCCGAAAGAATGCGGATATCCCGGAAAGGATCGAGTTCAAGCAGCGCCTTATCACCCGTAACAATGCAGGATGCTCCGGAGGCTACAGCAAGTTCCAGAAACATATCGTCCTTTGGATCCCGGCAGGCGCGGATAACTTCTTTGATATTCACAAACAAGGCTCTCGACATAATATTTTCAATAAATATAGTACGGATTTCTATTGGAATATATTTGTTGAACTTGGGACGGTTAAAAACCTCCGTGTATTCTGAAGCAACAGCAGAACTTATCACTATACGCCCCTTCGTTCTTGCTTTTTGCAAGGCACGGGCAGGAATGCCGTGCTCATTAATCAGAGCGCTGAAAAGAATATTGGTGTCAAATACCCAGTGTTTAGTCGTCATGTTCCAGCAATTCGTTCAGTTTCCCCTGAGTCAATCCCGAAGCGGCTGCCTCTTTAGAGCCTTTTTTCATGATCTCCCAAAGTTGCCGGTTGGCTAACTCATCCATGATATTTTGAAGAAAATCGTCGTTAAATCCTCTTTTTTCGGCTTCTTGACGCTGTTTTTCCAAAAAGGCAAAAAGTTCGTTCATCCTTTCCTGCCTCATGCGTTGTTCACGTTTTTCCTGAGTTGTTTTATAGACAGTCTCAGATT
>JBAYRG010000319.1:0-3895 GCA_041676805.1 Proteiniphilum sp. | reverse complement strand
GTTTGAATGGGTTTCCCTTTTTCCATGATGTAATAGAGCGTCGGCAATATATAGAGTATAAGAATGGTTCCGAACAGCAATCCATATACAATCACCGTCGCCAGTGGACGCTGCACGTCGGAACCGATGCCGGTGGACAATGAGGCCGGCAACAGCCCCAATACCGCCACAGTAGCGGTCATCAGTACCGGACGCAGCCTGTGTGACGCGCCGGAGATCACCGCCTCTTTCAGCTCGCCCTCCCTCTTCCGCAATATATTGATATGGGAGATCATGATCACGCCGTTTTGGATAAAGACCCCGAACAAGGCGATAAACCCGACAGCCGACGATACATTAAAACTCATCCCGCGTACTACCAGGGCAAGCATCCCTCCAAAAATCGCGAGCGGCAACAAGCCGATCAACAGGCCTGCCTGGCGGAATTTCCCAAATGCAAAAAATAACAGGAGGAACATCACGGCCAACGTGATAGGCATGATAACCGCCAGACGGCCATATGCCCGGTGCTGGTTTTCCAGCTGTCCCGCCCAGTGGAAGTGGAATTTGGAATGGTCGTATTGCACCTCCCTCTCAATGGTCGACCGGGCTTCTTTCACAAATGAAGTCAGGTCTCTACCCCGCAAATTCATACGGACAGTGGTGAAACGCTGATTCATCTCACGCGAGATCATACTGGGACCGGTGGTCGTCTTTACTTCTGCCACAGTCGACAACGGTACCCTCACCCCGGATGCCGAAGTAAGCATCAACGCCCCGATCTTCTCGGGTGTGTCGCGTGACTCCTCATTATAACGGCAGATCACGTCATAGACACGACTGTCGATAAATA
Organism: Proteiniphilum sp.; assembly: GCA_041676805.1. Classification (GTDB taxonomy): domain Bacteria; phylum Bacteroidota; class Bacteroidia; order Bacteroidales; family Dysgonomonadaceae; genus Proteiniphilum. The sequence goes on along the minus strand of JBAYRG010000319.1, from coordinate 3,063 downwards.
CCTGGGAGATCGCTTTTCCGCCGATGGCCACCTCTATCAGCTCTGCCACGTCGGAGACATTCAACCCATACTGGGCGATCTTGTCGCGGTCGGCGACGATCTGCAGCTGCGGCAGGAAAGGCTCTTCCATAATACCCACATCGGCCACGCCAGGCACCTCTTCAATCACTTTCACGATGTGCTCGGCAATACGGCGGCTCTCCGTAAGGTCTTCACCATAGATCTTGATCGCCAGGTCGCTATGCGCGCCCGCGATCTGATCCATCACCATATCGATAATCGGCTGCGAGAAACCTACGCCATAACCCGGCATGGTGGTAATCTCCTTGGCCATATCATCCACCAGGTCTGATTTCTTACGACCTCCCTTCCATTCCTTGTAAGGCTTCAACCCGATCATCACCTCGATATGCGAGAAGGAGAAAGGACATACCCCCTCGTCATCACGGCCGGTTTGGGTCATCACATAGGTCACCTCGTCAAAATGCTTGAGTTTATCCCTCAACACGGTAGCCATCTCGGAAGATTTCTCCAACGACATGCCGGGAGGCAACTGCACCTGTATCCAGATGCTCCCTTCATCGAGGGCCGGCATAAAGTCTTTCCCCACGTGGATGGAAAGCCCGACAACCGCGGCCAGCACACCAACTATAGGAGCAATCAGCTTTTTCGGCGCGGCAATAATCTTTTCCGTCTGGTGTTTATATACCTCTGTCAACTTCTCCAGCCAACGGTTGTGATACACCTTTTGCGGTTTTCTGTAGACCGCGAATGCCAGCCCCGGGATCAGGATCATCGCCGAGGCCAAAGCCCCTAACAGGGCGAAACTCAAGGTGAAGGCCATCGGGGTGAATAGTTTCCGCTCTACACGGTCGAAGGCGAACAGCGGCAGATAAGCCACGATGATGATCAGTGTCGCGAAAAGTATTGGTTTGGCCACTTCGGCAGCCCGTTTGGCGATGGTTGACTCCTTCAGTTCGATATCCGGCTCGTCCTCCCGTTTCTTGAGGATGGTCTCCATCATCACGATGGTACCATCCACGATGATCCCGAAATCGATCGCTCCCAAAGAGAGCAGGTTAGCCGGAATATCGGTCAGCCACATCAGGATAAAGGCGAACAGCAGCGAGACAGGAATAGTGACGGTGGCCAGTAGCGCGCCTTTGGGACTTCCGAGGAAGATAATCAATACCCCTATTACCAGCAAAATCCCGAATGAAAGCGTATGGGAGATAGTGTGCAAAGTGGCGTCTACCAACTCAGTGCGGTCATAAAAGGTATGGATCTTCACATCCCTGGGCAGGATATTGTCGTTCAGGTCGTCTACCGCCTGCTTGATCTCTTCAAGTACCCACGAAGGATTCTGGTACCGCAGCAATTGCACCATGCCCTGTACTCCGTCTTCATAGTCGATCTCTTCATCCACATAACCCATGATCCCTTTCCGCTCGAGGCTTCCATATTTCAATTCGCCTAAATCTTTCAGGTAGACGGGTGCTCCCGAGACAGTCTTGACGACGATATTTCCCATATCCTGCAGGTCCTGTACAAGCCCTACCGCGCGTACGACATAACTCAAGTCGCCCCGGCTAAAGGTACTTCCCCCTGCATTGAAGTTATTACGCTCTATCGACTCGGTCACTTCACCGAGTGAAAGATCGTATTTCGTCAGCATATTGGGATCGATCTCTATCTGGAATTGAGTAGTGATCCCACCGAAATTGGAAACGTCGGCGATGCCATGTATCTGTCTTAGCCGGGGAATAATCACCCAGTGGTTGAGTTCGGTCAGTTCACGCAGGCTTTTGTCTCCTTTGACCACGTAACGATAAATCTCCCCGGTGGGCGAGGTGAGCGGATCGAGTCCCGGTTGGGCATCAAAAGGAAGGTCAATATCGTTGATCCGTTCCAAAACCCTCTGCCGTGCCCAGTAATCGTCTGTCCCATCTTCAAAGACCAACGTGATTTTAGAAAGGCCGAAGAAGTTCTTGCTTCGCATCACTTTCAGCCTGGGAATACCATTCAGCTCCCGTTCGAGAGGGATGGTGATCTGTTGCTCTATCTCGGTCACAGCCAATCCCGGCACTTGGGTGGCCACACCAACCGACACATCAGCAATATCGGGATAGGCATCGATGGCAAGCTGCCGCCAGGCGTAAATACCAATGGCCGACAAGATAATAAATATAGTCAGCATCAGCCAGCGACGCTGAATGAGGGTGTTCATCAGTTTTTCCATCGACTTACATGTTTAGATAAATTCCACCCTTGGCCACTACATTTTCACCTTGGTTAATGCCGCCCAGCACAACTACCTCGTCGATACTGACCGTCTCGGTCTCTACCTTGCGACGAAGGTATTTTCCTTTCGACGCCTCAATCAGCACATAGTCATTTTCCTGTTCCTGCATGATGGCAGTGGCAGGCAGGACGATGGATTTTGTGGGTGAATTCAGAAAATGTACTTTGCAGAACATCCCCGGTTTCAATTGCCGGTCGGCATTATCGCAGGCAATGATCACTTCCAGCGAGCGGGTTTCCACGTCCAGCATCTCACCCACGTGGTAGATGGTGCCCGGGATAGCCTGGTCTGGATGCGCGTCGGTAAACACCTCCACCTGCTCTCCCTTTTTGATGGTACCAAAATTCCTTTCCTTTACCAATGCAGTGACCCAGACCGTGGATAAATCGGCTATGATAGCCAGCGGATCGGCATCTTCCTTCACATAACTGCCGATGGTGATATCATATTTCACCACCTCACCGGCGATGGGCGACACCACTTTCAGCGCCTGTCCCATCTGCAGCGAGTTGGCATCGATATTGAAAATCCGCAGGGTCGCCTTTGCCTGTTCCCACTCCTGGGCGGAAATATTGGCTTCGTTGCGCGCCAGCTCCAACTCTTTTTTCGAAGCCACACCATTGGCCTCCAGCTCCTTTTGGCGGCTATAATTGGTTTGTGCCACTTCATTGGCCGACTGGGCGGCAAAGTAGGCTTTCACCGCTTCAAAGAACTCGGAAGAGCTCAGTTCGAAGACCGGTGCACCGGCGTTCACTCTTCTT
>JBAYRG010000318.1:0-3900 GCA_041676805.1 Proteiniphilum sp. | reverse complement strand
TACGGCTTCCTTCAGATTCCACCTCGCGATGGACACCCTTGCCTTCTGCTAATGGTTGGCGATTACAAACCCCCATAGTGGACTTTCACCACCAAGTTAATTACCATGCACGGCACACAAAAAAACGCCCCGGAGATAATCTCCAGAGCGCCCTATAGATATTCAACGACAAGTCAATATTTACACGTTCAACGTTACACGTTTGAATGTAGTAACCGCCAATTCTTTATCGTTTTCTTTCAAGAACTGTTCAATAGTTTTCTTTGAGTCTTTCACATATTCCTGTTGAAGAAGCGTAGACTCTTTGTAGAACTTCTGCAACGAACCTTCAGCGATCCTGTCGAGTAAGTTTTCCGGTTTACCGGCTTCACGCGCTTTGTCGCGCGCAATTTCCAGTTCTTTTTCTTTCACTTCGGCAGGAATCCCTTCGGGAGTAACAGCAATTGGATTCATAGCAGCAACTTGCATTGCCACATCTTTTGCAACCTGCTCATCCGCTACAGCCTTGCTGAAGCCAACGATAGTGGCCAGCTTGTTACCCATATGGATATAAGAGGTAACATAAGGAGCCGTAATGTGCTCATAAAATCCCAATTGCATCTTTTCACCTGTAGCACCGATCTTATCGGTAATCAACTGCGAAACCGAACCGGTAGGAAGCTCCACTGCAAGCAGCTGTTCAAGATTTTCCGGTTTGTGGGCGATGGCCGCATCAAGGATTTGCTGTGTCAAAGCGACAAACTCTTCATTCTTTGCCACAAAGTCGGTTTCGCACTGCAACGCTACTACAGCGGCGAAATCACCTTCCGTTTTTGCCAATACGCAGCCTTCAGATGCATCGCGGTCTTCGCGTTTTGCAGCTACCGCCTGTCCCTTTTTACGGATAATCTCCATGGCTCCATCGAAATCTCCGTTTGATTCATTCAGTGCATTTTTGCAATCCATCATCCCCGCACCGGTCATTTTGCGTAGATGCTGGATATCTGCCATTGTTACTGCCATATTCTATATATCTAATTTTTTATAAATCTTATTCGTCAACCTCTGCGTCTTTCGCATATTTACTTACAACAGCGGCTTTCATCGCTTCGGTATCTTCTTTCTTCACACGTTCCTTCTTGGCGGCTTTCGATTTGCGTTCCCTACGTTGCGGAGCATCTTCGTCCTGCTCTTCAGCAGCAGCGGCATCAGCTTTTTCCACTTTACGCTCATCCAACCCTTCTTTAATGGAGTCACAGAGGAAGTCCAGAATCAGGTCAACTGCTTTCGCTGCATCATCGTTGGCAGGAATTACAAAATCGATATTGGAAGGATCGGAATTGGTGTCCACAATACCAAAAACAGGAATGCCAAGACGTTCTGCCTCTTTCACAGCGATCTGCTCTTTCATCACATCCACCACGAAAATTGCTGACGGAAGACGGGTAAGATCCTGAATGGAACCCAACATCTTTTCGAGTTTAGCACGCTGACGGGTAATCTGTAATTTTTCACGCTTAGAGAGGGTATCAAAGGTGCCATCCTTGATCATCTTGTCAATGCTGCTCATTTTCTTCACAGCCTTACGAATCGTGGGAAAGTTTGTAAGCATACCGCCTGGCCAGCGTTCAATCACATAAGGCATATTCACGCTTTGCGCTCTCTGCTCAATCACAGGTTTCGCCTGCTTTTTAGTTGCCACAAAAAGTATTTTCTTACCTGCTTTAGCAATCTGTTTCAAAGCAGCAGCCGACTCTTCTGCCTTCGCAATAGTTTTGTAAAGGTCGATAATATGGATTCCGTTGCGCTCCATGAAAATATAAGGAGCCATTGCCGGATTCCATTTTCTTTTCAAGTGGCCGAAATGAGCCCCGGCCTCAAGAAGTTGGTCAAATTCTAATTTTGCCATTTTTGTTTTTTAAATTTATTCGTTTACATTCTTTTTCCAAATCGAATCGTAAGGTAAATTATCCCAATTCTTTTTTTGATACCGGATAACGTCCTTACGATTTAGATACTAAACGTCATTTGGCGTCAACCGGATGACGGGCATACATTTAATATGCAACCAACAATCTTCCGGATCATACTGCCAGAGTATTAACGCTTGGAGAACTGGAATCTCTTTCTTGCCTTGGGTTGTCCCGGTTTTTTACGTTCCACCACACGGGGGTCACGAGTCATGAAACCTGCGGCTCTCAATGCGGGTTTGTCTTCAGCATTGATCTTTACCAATGCGCGGGCAATACCTAATCTGGCTGCTTCCGATTGTCCTTTATAACCACCACCATCGAGATTGATCCTGATATCGTATTTATCTGCTACGTTCAGGGTATTGAGTGGCTGTTTTACAATGAACTGAAGGATGGAGGAGGGGAAATAGTTATCCAGATCGCGTTTATTGATCACAATCTTGCCTGTACCTTCTGTAACAAAAACACGGGCTACAGCTGCTTTGCGTCTTCCTATTGCGTTTACTGCTTCCATATTATTTAAGCGTATTAATATCTAATTTTTTGGGTTTCTGTGCCTGATGGGGGTGTTCGTTCCCTGCATAGACATACATATTTTTAATAATGGCCTCTCCTAACTTATTTTTCGGCAACATCCCCTTCACCACTTTCCTGAAAAGTCTGTCGGGTCCTTTTGCCATCAAATCAGCAGGAGTAGATTCGCGCTGTCCGCCGGGATAGCCCGAATAACGTAAATAAATACGGTCTGTCCATTTTTTACCCGAAAGCGCAACTTTATCGGCATTCAGGATAATCACATTATCACCACAATCTACGTGCGGAGTGAAGCTTGCTTTATACTTTCCTCTCAGCAGTTTGGCTACTTTGGAACAGAGACGGCCCAACGGTTGTCCGGTGGCATCAATTTCAACCCATTCTTTCTGTGCCGTTTCCTTGTTGACAGAAATGGTTTTATAACTTAGTGTATCCACTTTTGTTGATTTTAATTAGTAAATTACTGTGAATCGATCCGTATCACCCTTTATTTAGCCCGGCTAAGGTGGGTTTTGGCAAATAAAAAGCTCTGAATCAAACTCTTAATTGATAAAAACTAATAATCGGACTGCAAAGTTACAATAATTCAGAAAATTAGCAAATTATTCATACGATTATTTTATCGTTTTATTTCGGTATATGGAACCTTTGATGACTAAAATAATCATGTCGGTTTCATACGATTCTTCTGCCTGGTTAATTATTACTCTTTTTTGCTTTGCGGCGGATGCGGATGTTTTCTTTCTATCGGATACGCGAGGCGTAGAGATACTCCACATGTTTTTCTTCTAACAGGGTATAATGGACATGGATAAGGTGGTCAACCTCTTCAATTTTCCAGTTGTTGCATTTTTCTACTTTCACGTGTGCCTGTTCTTCTTCCGTTCGCAGCGGGAGAACACCAGTTCGTCCGCCATGGCGGTGTATCCGAAAGCGTCCACATCCCTGATTATAGAATAAATCATTCAAATTATTTTGCGTTTTGATAAAAATAGTCTATTTTTGTACCCGCAAATGAGGGCTCCGTAGCTTAACTGAATAGAGCATCTGACTACGGATCAGAAGGTTACAGGTTTGAATCCTGTCGGAGTCACTTTAATTATCAAGCATTTGCAAACTTTTTTGCGGGTGCTTTTTTCTTTGTTGTAAAACATTTGTAAAACATTAAGCAAATAAGGGATGATGTATTCCTATTTTCGACAATAGCAGGTCAACTTTGATTTATGAAGAAACTTAGCACGTCTTATATTTATTAAAAAGCTCTCGATCATCAATATTAGGAAATTTTGCTATTAAGTGCCAATCTTTAATTAGTTTATACTATACATATTTGTAAATCATTTGTTAGAGCCATATTTATGTTTTAGAATAATATAAACTAATTCGTGCTCTATACTTATCTGCTCAATATTCT
>JBAYRG010000317.1:0-3922 GCA_041676805.1 Proteiniphilum sp. | reverse complement strand
TTCTATTTCCGTATGCTGTTTAAGATAATTCAGTAGATTAGTGTACAAATAGTTCACAGCATCAGGATTGGAAGTGCAGATTACCATTCGGGGATCTTTCGATCGCTCTCCGGATGTATCCATTCCAAACCATGTAGGATGTTTCTCAAACAAAGTTCCATTTTCCATCGAAGCATGAATAAAATTCTGATAACCGTGACCGCCTACTTCAAGTTTTATTGCTCTTTTTTTGAGTTCAGGGATCAGTTCCTCTCTCCAGTTATCCCATTTTACAGTTCCCCTCCCTTCATAATCAATGGGAAAAACCAGCGTATTCAATTTCATTTTCGGCATCCAGTCGATCAATTGTTTCAAGTTTTCTGTTCGATGTGTTCGTCCTTCTTCTACATATAATTTGCGATATGCGAAAACTGGTGATTCTTCTTGAGTTTCCGATAAACTGAACACTAATTCTTCATTGACTGAAATGTAGCGATCCGTACCGCTATAAAAGACGTAATCCGGAGTAACCCAACGGCATCCCAAACGTTGCAGAAAATCATATACGGCATATAAGACTGCCCGGGGACTTCCACCTAACAACCAAACTATATCATCTTTCAGGATAATCTGATATCCTTCTTCCTGTAATGAATCTACAGTAGTTATGACAATAGACTTTTTTTTGTAGACGGTTGAAATATCAAATTGGGCATGGGATAATTCATACAAGTATCGTTGTAGTTCATTCGACGCAAACAGCTCACAATCTGAGGCTTGTTCCGATCGGTATATCACGTATGATGTCTTCCCCTTTTTTGCCAAGACAATACTCTCTTCCGCTTCCAAAACGAAAAAAGAAGCCATGAACAATCCCAGTAGTATCAGTTTAAAAAAACGTATACCCATATATCTTCTGAAAAAATTAATTAATTTTGTTTTGCAACCAAGTGATGCGCCATACACCTTCTTCTCTATCGCCTGTACGATAATATGGAACAAATACCAATGGCTTTTTGCCTGGTATATCTAGTTGATATTCAATTCCTTTATGATTTTTAGGGACTGCTACCTGTTTGAAAACCGATTCAGGATCCGTATCTTGCAGTTTAATGATCTCTTCACGTTCGGAACCGAAAATCAGGTCACTTAACGCATACACCAGAGGTCCGCGGCGCAACGCATACCAGTCAACTGAATAAATATCCCGTGTGCTTTGTGGTGCCTTAATCAGTTCAGTTTTATGCACTATGTTCAAACTGAGTGGAAACAGGATTTCTACTGCATCTTTATTTTTCCATTTACGTTCAATTTTATAAAATTCGTTTTTAGCGGATAACTTCTCAACTACCACTCCGTTTATTTTGACCGTTACCTTTTCTGCCCAATCCGGAATACGGATGAAAAGTGGGAAAATAGCGGATTTTTCAGGAAATAGGCTTATCTGGATATTCCCATCAAAAGGATAATCCGTCTGTTGTATTATTTTTACATTTTTTGCTGCTGGAATGTGAATGAGAGCCTCACTTTCAGCGTATAGGTTACAGGCAATACCGTTCTCACGCACTGAATAGGCCAATGTGGATATTTCTTCAAGGGTCAATGCACCACTTGATGGACAACAATCGTTGAAATTTGCAATATGCCTGCAACCGTTTGAAAAGCTATGGTAGTTCCAGTCAATACCATTTTCATATTTCGCGCCCAGCAATTCATTATAGACTGATTTTTCGATTTCCTGTGCATAGCAAGCATCACCAGTTAACCGGAGCATTTGTTTATTGAAATGCACCCAAGACATTATGCTGCATGTCTCTACTAAACCATAAGGACTGAAAAATATTCTTGAATTGAAACATTCTAAGTGTTTACCTACACCTCCCCACGGCCCTCCGGCGAGTGTTAGGTGGAATCTGTAAATACCCTCCCATGCTTTTTTCAAAGCCGTCATAATTTGTGGATCAGGTTGTAACTCATAAAAACGAGCCACAGCATATAAATTCCAGATATTTTGATAGATCTTTCCGTCGCCGACTAATTCCAAATCCCTATTCTCGAGTAGTATAGGTATCATTTGCAATCCTTCCCGTTCATTTAAACGTTTGAGTACATAGGTGCCAAAGTCAATATAACGTCTATCTTTTGTAGCATGGTATAACTCAACGGCAGCTTCCAAAATAACGGTTGCTGACAGGCCATGACGGGTACCATAGTTTGTGATATCAGCTTTATCTTCACCAAATGTCTGCAAAAACAATTCTCCAATATTTTTAGCTACCGCGAGATATTTAGGGTCTGGAAAATACTCGTTAAGTTTCAGAAATCCCAGCGTCATATAGGTCAGATTCCAGACATCCCATGAACGATGGTGCATTGGATAATCTTTTGCCGTGATACGTTGAACCGGAGAATAACTCCCCAAATATCCGTTTTTATCCTGGTATGATATAAGTTCATCCGCTGTATTAAAAAGCAGTTTTTTCAGTTTTGGATTCCCTGTGCGTTCTACGGAAAGAGAGGTGGTGTATAGCCATTTCCCGGCATGTTCACCATACCAGTCGTTGGTTTTGTTTTTTGCACGGTATTCTTCGCTGAACATTTTAATCAACTGACCGTCGTTCCAATAAGGTAACATGGATAACCTGCCCTCTTCACTACTTCTAATCTCATCTCCCAGCAATCCTTTTAGGGAAACATTTGCCGGATCCAGATAGTCATTATACACGATTGCGGATTGAGAAAAAATATTGGGAGTAAAAGCCCATAGATATAAATTTATGAAAAGAAGTCCGAGATGTTTCATTTTTAGAATTATTTTTGTTTATGTAAATTTATCTATTCAGACAATAATAATTTTTTAAGATGACTATGTGTCACTATGTTGATGTTTTAACTGTATATCCTCCCAATGTGGACTCATTATTGATTACAAGCCGCGACAGTTTCACGGAAAAATGATAATAGAAGTATCTTGAACCAAACAATTTACCGACTGAAGGAAAACGTCCACATCAAGAATAACTTGATCTCTATACTCGATTTTATTGAAAAAACCATGTTTTGCTCCTTCATACAACTTCAGATCACAGCGACCACCGACATTTTCAATTTTCCATTTAAATTTCTGTCCTGTTGAAACTGGAATAAAATTATCTTTTGTTCCCAGAAAAAATATTGTTGGAGGAAAAGGACTTCGAATATTTTCTATGGGTGAAAACTCTTCCCAACGATCTCCTAACCGGTCGTATCCGTACCCGTTTATGCTGTTATCCACTACAGGATTAAACAATATTAGTACTGTAGGTTTTGAAGTAAATTCCATTGGGTCGGTGTTTTCATTTATTGTTTCGTTGGTGAAACAGGCGGCAGCCAAATGGCCACCTGCAGATCCTCCTGAGGCAATCAAGCGTGTTGTATCGATCTGCAGTTCTTCCGCGTACTGTTTCAAATAGCGTACAGCGGATTTGGCATCTTTCAACGATTCAAAGGGTGTAGTACCGTGTATAGAACTGATACGGTATTCTGCCAGTACGGTGATCAACCCTTTTTTTACATAATTCTGCGCATAATACTGGAATTGGGATATGTTGCCTGTTTCCCATCCGCCGCCGAAGAAAAAAATTATGACAGGCAGGGTATCTGATGTGAGCATCTGTTCTGGAGTATATAGGGTCATTTTCAATTTCACACTTCCGATTTCTTTGTAAATTATATCTTGCTGCACCTGTGCAATAAGACTACAGAACCAACATACAAGCAATCCAAATGAAATGAAAATTCTTTTTTGCATGATTATTTTGTTTATCTATAATTATTGAATAACTTGTCGGGAGTCATTCCGAATGTATAGAATATTTATGAAACGGGAAGCATCTGTTTTTTTGTAGTCGGTGTATTTACCTGTGATGTATGGTTTTTTATTAGTATCACTTCTTTGATGTCA
>JBAYRG010000316.1:0-3924 GCA_041676805.1 Proteiniphilum sp. | reverse complement strand
CTGTAAAGGAAGCCGGGAAGTGCGATATTGGAACCCATCGCACAAACAATAGCCATTGGCTCGGCAGTCACCTGGTAAAACTGCTCCTGAAGGACTCTGACAAGCTCCCTGCTCTTTTCACTATCCCACACCACCATGGTGATGGAGTTGGCATTGGTTGATTTTAAAATATAACTCACCCCATGCTTCACAAAATATTGCATCAGATGACCGTCGAACCCCACTTCACCCACCATCATCGGATCGTGTACTTCAATGGCAAGCACTTTTCGCGCTCCCGAAACGATTTCCACACGTGGTTCAGGTGAAATATAATCACGGGATATCAATGTGCCGGGATGGCTCGGTTCGAATGTGTTTTTTATACGGATATTGATGCCTGCCAACTCCAACGGTTTAGCCGCCTTGGGATGGATTGCCTCCATACCGATATCGGCCAACTGGTCGGCAATGATATAATTGGTATGCCCCACAGGAATACTCTGCTCCACACCCACGATTTTGGGATCTGCGCTCGACAGATGGTACTCCTTATGGATGACCGCCTCATCAGCTTTCACCTCGACAGCAATCTTACTGAATGTCACTTCGCTATAGCCTCTATCAAAGGCACGCATAATTCCTTCGGTGCCCTTGGTATATCCTGTGGCAATACAGAGCACACTGGCAAAATCGATATCACCAAATTCCTTATGGATCCGCTCATCGATGGTCAGCGATTCATTATCATTGAATCCACAGAGATCCACAAAACGGGCATTGATACCGTTATGATTAAGGATATTCACAGAGTTCCATCCCGAATGAGCTTCACCAATGGATGCCAGAATTTCACGGGCAGCCAGGTGTATGGCTTTCGGATCGACATAGCCCGATGCCAGCACCTTTCCCAGACTATAAAGCACCGTCTTTGCCTGATCCACCCGAAAACGGATAAAATCGCGAGCCTCCTTCAGATCAAGTCCCCAATCGGCAAAACCGTCATTGATCAGAAGCAGGCGCTGACAGAACGCATCCAGGGCACTGCTATAATCTTCTCCATTCAGGAATTTATTATAGATACCCGGCTCCCCGGTCTTCTTGTGCTCCAGCAACCAGTTGGTTACGTTATTGTAAGCCGAGACTACAAAGATGCGGTTATATAACTCATCTCCTTTGCGGTCTCCTCTAATAATGTTCTGAAGCACGTCCTGAAATTGAGACATGGAGGTACCTCCAATTTTTTCTACTGTCAACATATATATTTATGAGTTAGGATGTATGATTTGTGAATAGAGTCAAGAATCAAGAACCAAGAGTCAAGAACCAAGAGTCAAGAACCAAGAACCAAGAGTCAAGAACCAAGACACGGAGTGCAAAGATACATTTTTTTATTTTTCCTTATAGAGTGATAGGCGAAAAGTGATGTCTAAAACTGTTTTAACTCCCGATATACCTTAAAGATAGGCAATCCCATCACATTGAAATAGGAACCCTCGATCCTCTCTACTCCCACATAGCCGATCCATTCCTGTATCCCGTAGGCGCCAGCCTTATCCAATGGATTGTATTTCTCCAGGTAATAATCAATCTCTTCGTCCGAGAGTTGACCAAAGGTCACATGGGCGATATCCGAAAAACAGCGTTGCTTCTGCTTTGAAAACAGGCAAACGCCCGTAACCACACGATGAGTCTCTCCGGAAAGATCTTGAAGCATCCGCTTTGCATCCTCTTTATCCGCCGGCTTACCCAGTATGCGGTCGCGTAACAGCACAACAGTATCTGCAGTGATAAGCAATGTGTCATCCCTCATCAGTGGAATATAGGCTGCTGCTTTTTTCTTTGCAAGATATTCCGGTATCTCCTCATGAGGGATGTCGTCGGGATACGACTCATCAATATCCGGCAAGGTCAACACCTCATACTCCATATCAATTCCCGAGAGCAACTCTTTCCTGCGTGGAGAATTGGACGCAAGGACAAGGTGATATTTATTTGTAAAAAAAGTCATACCTGATCAATTATTTTGCAACTATCTTATTAAGGAAGCTATCTTTCAGTTCATAGAACAGCTCTTTTATTCAAAATGTTTTACACAAAACGGGTGAAAAAATATTCACTATCTTTGTATCGCCAAACAAAAAACATTGACTATGATACTCGATCTTTGCCCTTGTCCGGCATTATATCCCTATTACCAAGAAGAGGGTGACACGGTAATCGTCATAGACGCCTTCCGTGCTTCCGCTACCATATGTGCCGCATTCGTAAGCGGCGCGTCGGCTGTAATTCCTGTAGCTTCTATCGAAGAGGCGCAACAATACAAATTACAAGGGTTTCTCGTAGGGGCAGAACGCAATGCCCGCAAATGTGATTTTGCCGATTTCGGCAACTCTCCATTCGATTATACGCCGGATAAGATATCGGGAAAGGAACTCGTTTTTACTACCACTAACGGTACCCAGGCCATTCAGGCAGCCAAAGAGTGCCGGCGGTTATTTGTTGGTACGTTCTCCAATATAGATGCAGTACTGGAGGCCTCTCTCCGGTTATCCGAACGCACGGTGATACTCTGTGCCGGATGGGAAAACAGGATCAATATCGAAGATACCCTCTTCGGCGGAGCTTTTGCTGAGAAATTATCCGAAAGAAATGAATTGATTATCGGCTCAGATAGTGTCAGGATCGCTTTGGAATTATGGCAACAGGCTAAAAAAAATCCTCTGGAATACTTAAAGGAGAGTGATCATTACGCCCGTCTTGTTGCCAATGGTGCTGTTGGCGACGCTCCCTATTGCTTAGAAATGAATACGGCTCCGATTGTCCCCACATATAATAAACAGGAAGGGAAATTAAGGATAATGAGTTAGATGATTGATTAAGTTTTAAAAATCAGATTCATCAAAGTCGAAAGAGTCGGTAAACTGTTCCAGATCGCGTCGTTCTTTTTTAGTGGGGCGTCCCGTACCTCTTTGCCTATCGACAAATCCACTGATCCGGCTCAGCTCTATCAGTTCGTACTGGTCGGGAGGCGTCACGTTTTTCATAAACCCAGGAACTTTGGGAGCACCCATACGCTTGTCTGCCAACGCCAACACCTTGAACGAAAAGGTTATCGGCGGTTTTTTCACCTCGATGATCTCTCCTACCCTGATATTCCTCGATGGCTTCACGGCAACGTTGGCAATCATCACCCTCCCTTTCTTACAAGCTTCGGAGGCAACAGTACGTGTCTTGAAGATACGTACTGCCCATAACCATTTATCGATTCTTACTTCATCCATTTTTTTAGAACCAAGACACAAGACTATTAGAACCAAGACACAAGGGTGACTACTTGTTGTTGTATTGATTCATTGTAATCTGAACTCCAGCCAGACAAAAGCTGCGGATCATATCCACCGCCATATCAATCCGTCCGGGCAACAGTCGTTGTTCTTCTTCAGAAAAATGATCCAAAACATAATCGACTTGTCCGCCCCGCGAAAAATCATCCCCGATACCAAATCTCAGTCGCGAATAGTGCTGCCCTATCAGATCCTGGATATGTCTCAACCCATTATGGCCCGCATCGCTTCCTTTCGATTTCATACGTAATGTACCGAAAGGCAACGCCAGATCGTCGACCACCACCAGCAGGTTTTCGTCTTCAATCTTCTCTTTTTGCAACCAATAGCGGATCGCATTTCCACTCAGATTCATAAAAGTGGAAGGTTTGAGCAGGATAAGCGATCTGTTCCTGAGCCGCATCTCTGCCACAAAACCGTATCGCCTGTCCTCAAAAACAACATTGGACGCTTTAGCAAAAGCGTCCAATACCATAAATCCAATATTGTGACGGGTTTGCTCATAATCGGATCCGATATTGCCCAATCCCGCAATCAAATATTTCATCGTCTCTCTCCTTTATCCTTCAGCCTTTGCCGCTGCTCCTCTTGCGGCGCG
>JBAYRG010000315.1:0-3924 GCA_041676805.1 Proteiniphilum sp. | reverse complement strand
ATAGAAAAAGAGAGGGAGTATGATCTCCCCTTTTAATAAAATAAATCTGTATACTTAAGCATTTAGAGTGTACTGTTTAATATTCTCATAATCTTTGCATTGACTTATATTTCATCGTCCCTACCGTTGGACTTTCATTGTACTTGCAACGTGTACAACGACGGGGATGAGGTTTTTTCCTACTGCAATAGTTGGTATACCCACACTTTTTGCATGCGTAACCCTCTTCCTATTTTATTTCCGACAAATAATTATAGCAGAACTCTTCATCCGGAAACCGTTTGTAGAAAACAATGAAGTATACTCCCATGAACCTATCTCGTTTGTCGAATAAGTGGAGAGAAGTTTCACGCCGCCCTTCTCATGGAACCGTGCTTGACAGTCTCCTATCACACGGCTCTTCGCACTTAACTCTTTTGTTATTAATTCTGTTTGTAATCTTATTTATTCAATTATTCTTGCGGGGATATGGTGCATATTCATACGTCCAATGCACAAAAAGGTCTGGCTGATGAGTGGCGACTTTAGCCAACCAATCTCGGGCTTTGCCAAGCTTCGAGCGTTCACCTTTGAAGTGTTTGTGCTTCCGCTTGACCCACCGGACAATCCGTTCATTCAGATACTTCATTACTTTTCTAATTTCAGTTTTACCAAATTTGGAGTAATAAGTGATCCAGCCGGCTCTTTATTCAAGTTGAACTTTAAACTCCGTCAAGTAACAAGTAAGTTGTCTCTTTCGCTCCATCCCCATTACAGGAACTACAAATACTACTACGGGGCAATCTGCCGTAGACTTGGACTTCGGAACTTTCTGTCTCACCTGTCATTTCTCTGACATTTTCCCTTGGTATTCCATGCCTGTTTCTCATGTTTCTCCAAAGGGCCTATGACAAGTTCATGCCACCTATACACCGCACACCCGATTAACTTTAAACAGGTTTCCCCAGCCGTTATCCCAAGATAAAAAATAGATCTCGGTTTTGATGTGACTTGATAACTTTGTTAACGATGCTCCATCAGTGGTTCACTTTCGTTCATCTCCTTGTCACTTATCTTGCCAACTTCACAGAAGATTTCCAATTGTCGTTCACTATCTGTCTTTTTCCATCAAGGCAGCACAAAGCGGTTTGCATTCAACTCCTGCAAGCCGAATGCGGTAAGCCTGCTGTCATCTCTTTAGAAGTTATGAGACATCGTGCTTTGAATAACCAACTCATCACGCTAAATCTCTCGTGACACACATTCATACCACAAAGGTAGCATCTTGTTTTTATTAGTGCGCTCTAAATGCTCATACTGATAAATCTGTTTTGATTGCACCCAAATATAGTGTCACATAAAAATCTCTTCTATGTTAACCTATATTTTTCGAGTATTAAAATTATCAGGAGTTGTATCTGAGCTGTAATCCGGATTAGGTTGCATCATATCCGCATTTACATCTTTTCTCCATTGATCCAACAGAGATTTTAGTTCTTTGACTTTTTCGGGCATTTGTTTTGAGAGATCGTTTTGTTCACCCGGATCGTTCTTCAAATCAAAAAGTTGTACTGTATTATTCTCAAAATAATCCAGTAACTTATAGTCCCCTAAACGAATTGCACCACCAGGACTTTGCATTCCGTGATTACTGTAGTGTGGAAAATGCCAAAAAATAGGACGAGAAATGATATCTTTTTTCTTCTTGTTTTTTGTGGTGAGTAATGGAACGATACTTTGACCGTCCATTACATGATCCAGTTTTCTCGTATTGATTCCTGTCATTTCGAGAATAGTAGGATAGAAGTCTACACTGATGACGGGAATGGAAGATATCATATTATTTTTCCCATATTGCGGCCATTTCACGATTAATGGTACACGTATTCCGCCTTCATATAGAAATCCTTTTGCTCCTCGAAGTGGTAAATTTGAAGTAGAAAAAGATTGATCGAGTCGTTCTTTCTGAACAACACGTCCCGGATTTCCAAAATTTGCTGCCGACATACCTCCGTTATCCGAATAGAATATTACAATGGTGTTATCATCTAATCCAAGCTCTTTCAGTCTGGTCATAATTCGTCCGACACTTTCATCCACACTTTCCACCATCGCAGCAAACTGCACATTATCTTGAAACTGTTTAATCTTCACCGTTCGGTTCGAAAAAACCTTGAACCCTTGAAATTCTTCACTGTTTATCATATAATCCAATTCAGTACGGCTTATTGGACTTTCATCATCGGGATTTCCTTCTAGAATAAAGGGTAATCCTTCCGGCTTTTCCATTTTGGTTAATTTCTCTTCATATTTTTTCACCAGATCAGGACGTCCCTGGATGGGATCATGCACTGCATAGTGGGAGAGATAGAGGAGAAACGGTTTATCCTTATTTTCGGTAATGAATTTTAAGGCCTCATCAGTTAGCCGATCTGTCAGGTACTCCCCTTCCGGACCATCAGTCAATCCCGGCATATTATATGGTGGAAAGTATCCTGTTGCCGGCCATCCTCTCAGATAACCTGAAGGGGTGTGATATGTAAAGCCTTGACGTTCCGTCGTCAATGAATCTTCACCAAGATGCCATTTCCCGATTATCGCTGTTTCATATCCATTGGCTTGCAAGACAGTCGGGAAAGTATTATTCTCTCCATATGGAAGGTGTGGTGCCGGCACGGCATTTTTCAATTTTTGAAACGGATAGTCCTTTCGTCCCGGCAGCCAGTCGGATAAATGTGTCCGGGCAGGATATTGTCCTGTCAAGATGCTCGCACGTGTCGGTGATGATACATGGCATGCCGCATATGCATTGGTAAACCGTACTCCTTCTTCTGCTAATTTATTGAGATTTGGAGTTTCATAAAATTTACTTCCGTAACATTGCAGATCCGACCATCCAAGATCATCCGCAAGGATAAATACTACGTTGGGTTTTTGAGTTTTGCTTTTTGCATCCATATGAACAAATGGAGTTAATACTGCCATACCCAATCCTACATTTCTAAGCAAATTCGTTGTTTTCATTTTTTTATTATTTATTTGTCTCATGGACATTATTTACTTTATTAAATTATCTAATTCCTGTGTGGAATGAATATTCCCTCCGTCTCATGATCTTTAAGAAAAGAACGGATATTGGAATTCAATCTGTTCATTTGTTCTTCATTATTTAACGATTTAGCATGCATAAATGCAATACTTTTCTCCGTATATTCCAACATAAGATCCAGTCGTTTCAGATTTTGCAGAACGAAGTTATCCGTTTGCAGGTTTTGGATGACTGTGATTATCCGGTCACGACATGCGTGGATACGGTCAGCGTAAGCGACATAGGCTTGTGGTTCTTTTAATGAAGTGTGAGCAATATTACAGGCAAAACGCACAATACCTTCTAATTCCGTATAGATTTCCATCGCTGTCTGTCCTGCGTCTCCATATACCACATCTGTATAATTCTTCATCAATGGTTCAACGGCTATATCCGGATTCCATGCCAATCCGGCAAATAAATAATGATTGATACCGTATGTAAACCAGTCGCCAGGCTCAGAATAGACCGAAATACCCCGGATACCAAGTTGCTTGAAATACTTCAATTCATCCTGCATATAGTGTGAAATGACATTTGGCAAACTACGCCATGCATATTTACGAAAATAAGAATATATACTGATATCGCCTTTAAATATTTTTATCCAATCGTTTAAATCTTTGTTGTAACCCTCATTACGCGTATTGCCCTTTTCATACAACTGATATTCGAAATTTTGACCGATAGGACAGAAATCCAATAAGACGTTTTCATTTAACTCTATATTTTGTGGAGGTGCAGTGTACCGGTTGTATGCCAGACACTCCAGTTTCACATCCGGTAGATCGTTATGGAGCATTTGAGCAACATAATTTACCAGCATTGCATGTCTTTCTGTTTCGTTTCCCATAGTT
>JBAYRG010000314.1:0-3926 GCA_041676805.1 Proteiniphilum sp. | reverse complement strand
CCGACAATAATACCGATAAAGGTAATTAGCCATCCTTCATATAAAAAGATACGCGATATCAGTTGATCCGACGCCCCCATATGTTGTAAACTCTTGATATCCTCCTGTTTTTCTACGATCAGCATTGAAAGCGATCCCACCACATTAAAGACAGCTATCAGCAAAATAAAAGCCAATATAAAAAAGGTGACCCACTTCTCGACTTGCATCATACGATATGATTCTTTCTGTTGTTCATACCGGTTTTCTACGAGGAAACTATCTCCCAAGGTGTGTTGTATCTCCCGTTTCACTTTATTTACTGATGCATCCGGCGCAAGTTTGATATCGAGTGATGTCACTTCATTGTTATAACCAAAAATATCACGTGCCAGCCGAATAGGAATGATGGCCATCTGCTCGTCGTACTCCGGTGAATTGAGACTGAATTCTCCTCCAATCTGAACGTATCTCTTCGTGAATGCAGCTGCTGGATTAGCCAAGTTTACCCTCACATTCCGTTTGGGTGCATATATTTCAATGGGATTGATAAATCCGGATCGGACGCCAAGTGTTATTGCCAATCCGGCACCCAATGTAGCATAATCTACCACATCCTCCTGTAACTTAAAAGAACCTCTGAGGATTAACCTTTCCATGTCAGCCATCAACCTGAACTCCTCCGACACACCTTTTACCAGAACGGGCACTTGATTTTCATCAAAAACAAAAAGTGCATTCTCTTCCAACGACTCAGAAATCATCTGTATATCACTTATCTGTAATGCTTTTTCGAAAGTCGGTGTATGCCAATCGAATACTTTACCCTCTTTCACAGTAATCTTCAGGTCGGGATCGAACGCACTGAACATACCCTCTACAATCCCACCGAAACCATTGAAGATAGAGAGTACGCACACCATGGCCATGGTAGCAATGGCAATACCACACACAGAGATAATGGAAATCACATTGATGGCATTGTGTGATTTCTTTGAGAAGAGATACCTGCGCGCTATGAAAAAGGAGACATTCATATTAAAATGTTCACCAGACAGGATTTACTGGTTTTTTAACAGCCTGTCGATATTCTCAATGTAATCAAGCGAGTCGTCCAGATGGAATGTTAGCTCAGGAATCACCCGCAATTGGTTTCTCAACCGCTTGCCCAGATCATATCGGACTGTTTTCACATTTTCATTGATATTCCTGACCAGCTCTTCTGCTTTCTCCGACGGAAAAACGCTCAGATAGGCATGTGCAATACCCAGGTCGGGCGATACCCGCACGTTGGTAACCGAGATGAGTACACCCTGCATCTTTTTGGCATCCAGCAGAAAGATCTCACTGAGTTCTTTCTGTATCAACCGGTTTACTTTCTGTTGTCTATTTGTATCCATACTTTTGTTACTTCTTTCTTATCAATGTCAATCCATCCCGAAGAGGAAGAATTATCTTCTCCACCCTGTCGTCGTCCGCTAGTTTCCGGTTAAATTCCAAAATCCCCCGGGTTGCCCAGTCACCATTTTTCACCTCTCCCACAACTTTATCATACCAAAGGGTGTTATCAACCATGATGAATCCCCCTTTTCTGATTTTTGGGAAGATTGCCGAGAAGTAATCCCAATAGGCCTCTTTGCCTGCATCGATAAATGCCAGATCGAAACTCTCATCCTGAAAATGGAGAAGAATCTCTAATGCGTCACCCATATGAAGTGTGATCCTGCTTCCATATTCCGAACGGGCGAAATTATCGCGGATACGATCCTCTAATTCATCATCAATCTCAATGGTATGGAGTTCTCCGCCTTCTTCGAGTCCTTCGGCAAAACAGAGCGCTGAATATCCTACGAAAGTTCCGATTTCAAGAACCCGCTCCGGACGAATCATTTGCGTGATCATCTTCAGAAAACGTCCTTGCAAATGACCGGAACTCATATTCCCATGCAATATATTCACGTGAGCATCCCGATCGATCCTTTTCAACACCTCCGGCTCCGGATCAATATGAGAGAGTATGTACTCTTCTATCTTGTTCAAAAATTACTAATTACTAATTACCAATTACCAATTACTAATTACATCGTCATCATTACTACCTGTCCCGATTTATCGGGATCATCACTACTTCCCGAAGTTCGGGACAAGTTGTTCCGATTTATCGGGATTGGTACATAAAAACTACATCGTATAATCAGGCAGATTATATTTCTCTTTCGCTTCAAGAATTCTCCACGCATCTATGATCTCCAGATAAGTCGTACCGCCGATTTCACCAAAACTTCCTCCCAGGTAAGCTACCCGATCTTGGGGGTCGATAGTTTTTTTGTCGATCATCTGATTGATGGCTTCCGTAAAATAGGCCCTCCGGCTTTCCTTGGTATTACCATCACCTTTTCCCTGTTGATACTCTGCCCAAATACCATATGACAGTGCCAACTCACGTGCCAGCCGCTTGGTAGTAGTGATAGCATACACTGGGCTTTTCCCTCTGAATGCCGCCAATACCCGGGCAGTTCTGCCGGTGTGGCTATCAGTCACTATTGCCCTCACATTCAACTGTGCACACGATTTCACTGCCTGTTTAGCCAGAAATTCGGTTACCTCCCGTTTATCGGTAGGATCATAAGGCACCCGGATATCATTCTCCGACAGTTTTGTCAACTCTGCCTCATAAGCGGTCTTTGCCATGGTACGTACCGCTTCCACCGGATATTTACCATAGGCTGTTTCTCCACTTAACATGACAGCGTCAGTACGATAATAGATAGCATTGGCAATATCAGTGATCTCCGCACGCGTAGGACGCGGATTATTGATCATGGAGTGCAGCATCTGAGTCGCCACGATAACCGGTTTTTTATGATGGATAGCTTGTCTGATCAGTACACGTTGTATGCCGGGAATTTTTTCCTGTGCCACTTCTATTCCCAGGTCACCACGGGCAATCATAATACCGTAGGCGGCTTCCAGTATCTCATCGGCGTTGTCCACACCTTCCTGGTTCTCTATTTTTGCAATAATCTTGATGGGAGTACCCAACTCATCCAGTATCTTCTGTACCGCTTCCACATCTTCTCTGTTTCTCACGAACGAATGAGCCACAAAATCCACATCATGTTTGGCGGCTAACCCGAGGAATTTCTTGTCCCGTTCGGTAATCGCAGGCAGGTTGATCCGTACACCAGGGATATTCACACTCTTACGGCTACCGATCACGCCGTCATTTTTTGCACGGCAAAGAAGAGAATCGTTCGTAACCTCAATCACTTCCAGGTCTACCTCTCCATCATCAATCAGGATATCATCACCCACATGCATCTCATCAGTGATACTCCGATAGGTGATATATAAAGTCTCCCTTGAAGATATTCCTTCAGGATTTCCTGCAATTCTTATATTGTCACCACTCTTCAATTCGATGGGATCTTCCAGTATAGTAGTGCGAATCTCCGGACCTTTGGTGTCTACCAAAATAGCTATCTGGTCAGAAACCTCCCGTACATTGTTGATAATATTGAGAAACCCCTCTTCGTTGAGATGGGCCGAATTGAGTCTTACCACATTCATTCCCGCATCATAGAGTTGTTCCAAAAAAGGCACATCACAACGTTTATCAGAAATTGTAGCAATAATCTTAGTATGTTTATGCATATATTTTTTTAAGTGAATAGTGAAAAATTAAAAATGAATAGTGGAAACTTCTACAACCACCATTCTCATTGACATATTGGCACATTAGCACATTGGCACATTGGCACATTGGCACATTAGCACATTGGCACATTGGCACATTGGCACATTAATATTTATCTTTTCCCGTGAGTCAGCGCATTCAGCGCCAATCGGTAGGAGTCGATACCGAAACCGGCGATAACACCGAAACAGACAGCCGAGATCATAGAGTGATGACGAAATTCCTCCCGCGCATGTACATTAGAGATGTG
>JBAYRG010000313.1:0-3932 GCA_041676805.1 Proteiniphilum sp. | reverse complement strand
CGTGCTTCCCAGATGGCAGGATTATCCACCATACCGGCTTATATCAAAACGGCAGATAATGATGAGATGATGGAGATGGCGCTAATTGAAAATATTCAGCGTGAGGATCTTAATTCAATAGAGATTGCCCTGGCATATCAGAACCTGATAGATACCCTTTATCTTACGCAGGAGCAGTTGAGTGAGAGGGTGGGTAAGAAACGGGCTACTGTCGCCAATTACCTGCGTTTGTTAAAGCTTCCCGCGGAAGTGCAAATGGGTGTGAAAAACAAAAAAATTGATATGGGACATGCGCGCGCATTGATCACGATGAACGATCCTGTGGCGCAACTCTCCCTCTACAACTTAATCCTTGAAGAGGGCCTGTCGGTGCGAAAAGTAGAGGTAATGGTGAAAGATCATGACGAAGGAATCTCTATCCAACAGCGCAAAGGTACCGATAGCCCTCAAGACAAAGTAAGGAAACCAACCGTGAGACAACAATCCCCTGACGATTTTGATGCGTTAAAAGAGCATCTTTCCGCTTACTTCCAGACCGATGTGCAGTTTAGTTATAACAAACGTGGCAAGGGAAAGATTACCATCCCGTTTAACTCCCCGGAGGATCTGGAACGTATTATCGTCATGTTTGATAAAATGCAAAAATAATTGTTGATGATGAATGTGTCCGGAATCCTTATTTGTCTGTCGATCCTCTTTTATGCAACGGATATTCAGGCGCAGAATCATTCATCGGAACAACTACGGGATAGTAACCCGATATTGATTGAGGATTCTACTTTCATACAGGCATACGATTCTCTCTTCATTCATTCAAAAAATAATAAAGAGATGGTTGAGCAGCAGGATTCTGTCCGGGCAAAAGCAGGCAAGTCGCTTATTGAAATAACTTCAGATAAGTTTTTCGCGCCTTCCCATATATTCGCGCCTTCTCCACGAAAAGCGGTTATTTATTCAGCGCTCCTACCGGGATTAGGGCAGATTTACAACCGTAAATACTGGAAATTACCTATTGTTTATGGAGCGTATGCCGGATTGACCTATGCCATTACCTGGAATAACGGTTATTACCGGGATTATTTAGGCGCCTATCAGGATATTATGGATGATAATCCCGGAACTGACCGGTGGGAGAAAATGCTGCCATACGGACAGACTGCGGAAACGGTGGATACGGAATGGTTTACCGGAGTATTGAAGCAGAGAAAAGATTATTACCGTTACTACAGGGATTTGAGTATTATCGCTACTGTGGGAGTCTATTTCGTCTTTATTATAGATGCTTATGTGGATGCGCAGTTGTTCAATTTTGACATGAGTCCAGATTTGTCAATGCGTATGACTCCTGTGATTATCAGGCAAGAAAAGCCGTATAATCTTGGAAGCTCCTCGTACGGAGTGCAGCTTAGTTTTAATTTTTAACTAAAAAACCTCATCCTCCCGGGGTGAGCTTAATGGGTATGGAAAGAACAATTTTACTTATATTGGTAACATTATGGGTCGGTTTGGAACTTATTGCCCAGACTACCCTGCCGGAAAATTCGAAAGAAAATCTGCCGGTCGATGCAGACACCATTCAGGATAACGCAATTGTTTATCCGGAGAGTATGACTGAAAAGCTGAGTGACCTCCTACGCAATTGGCAACTCGATTTGTCGAATGCAGAGGTCGATTGTAAAAGAGGAGAAAATGTGACCTTTCATGATTCAGTCTATCTTAACAGGCTTCATAATTTACCGTCGGAGATGGAACTCTCTTTCAATAGCGTGGTAAAGAATTACATAGAGATGTATGCCGTGCGGAAAAGGGATCAGGTAAGTTATATGCTGGCGTTGGGAGAATACTATTACCCAATGTTTGAAGAGGCTTTGGACAGATATGGACTCCCTCTGGAACTGAAATACTTGCCTGTAATTGAATCAGCGTTGAATCCCATAGCAGTATCTCGCGCTGGGGCTACAGGATTGTGGCAGTTTATGCTACGAACGGGTAAAGGCTATGGATTGGAAGTAAACAGCCTGGTAGATGAAAGACGTGATCCTTATAAATCGACTGATGCCGCCGCACGTTACCTCAAAGATCTGTATGCCATTTATGGTGACTGGAATTTAGTGATTGCTGCTTATAATTGTGGCCCGGGAAATGTGAATAAAGCAATTGCCCGGAGTGGAGGCAAGAGCGATTATTGGGAAATTTATTATCGTTTGCCGCGGGAGACCAGAGGATATGTACCCGCTTTTATCGCGGCCAATTATGTCATGAATTACTCTGCAGACCATAATATCTGCCCTGCACATTCTTCATCACTGACAGTTGCACTCGACACGGTACAAGTGAGCGAAAGAATCCATCTGGAACAAATTGCAGGAGTGCTGGACATCCCTCTGAATGAACTGCAGAGGTTGAATCCTCAATTTAGAAAAAATGTGATACCCGGTGACTTCAAGGCATATGCATTGGTATTACCCACTGAGAAGATGTATGCTTTTATCGATAAAAATGATACCATCATCAATTATGATAAAAATCGGTATTTTACACATAGGGCCAGTACCGATAGCTACTTGGATGGTTCTGTTTCTTCGCTATCAGGAAATACAGCCAATGTCTATTACCGGGTAAAGAAAGGTGACAATCTCTCCACCATTGCCCGAAGGAATGGTACGACTGTAGCCAGACTCCAGTCGTGGAACGGACTTACCTCCACCAAACTTAGTATTGGAAAACAGTTGATTGTAGGGCAAAAAGCCCTGCCGGCTCCAAAACCTGATCCTGATCCTGAACCTGAAAAGAATGATTATAACCGTGTCGAAACGGTGGGTGATAGTAATATTATCTCCTCCTACTTGAAGGATCAAATTGAAAAGGTGGAACAGAAAAAAACGTCTGATACGTTGGAATCTACTTCTGAAGTTAAGGAAGAGCATCTTGTGGAGTCAGAGGAAGAGTGTGGAGAGTCAACATCGTCTGTAGAATAGTGTTATACTACAATTACTTTTTTTGTAGATATGGTTCCGTCGATGGTTTTAACCCGCACTATATATACTCCTTTAACAAGATGAGCCGATGAATAGGTATCTATATTTTTACTTATCCCGATAATTTCATGATGGATTTTTATTCCTGAAGAGTAGAAAATCTCCCACTCAACCAGTTCATAATTCGACTCGATAACGATCCGTCTCACTTTATTAGAATGGTAGACCACCAATTTATAATGTTCTTTTTCCGGATCTACCGATGTAGATACGTTGCCTATCACATAGGGCGCTATTAAAAAAGCGGTATTGACAGGATTTTCAATATTTTCTGATGATCTTATCCATCCCGATCCGTTTTTCATCCATGCAGTGGAGACTATTCCCTCACCAATTTTTCGGGGTTCCGCATTGAATGTCGTAAAACCGGAGGGTGTGCCGCTGATATCAGAATAGGAGATATAAAATAATCCTGAGACCTCCACCTCTCTACTGAATTGGATATAATTCTCCACACTATAATTCATGTCGCGGGGAGCTGTCGGGAAAGAGGGGTTACTGAAATATTTGTAACTGTAATTGAAGGGCTGTTCATGCACAAGCCGTTCAGGTTGCTCTTCACCCGTGTATACCTTTATCCGGAGATTCATGTTCGAAATATTGGAGACTGCCGGAGAGGAGATGAAGACTCCCCGCAACTTGGTTTTTCCTTCCACATAAAACTGTTCTGCAAATTCAGTGTATCCAAAACTATTATTTGTGGAGAACAGAGGGATCTGTTGAAAAAGAAGTTTCTCCGCTTTATCATTCGGTTTGAAATTATGACTTTTGGTGTAGGGTCGCTCCTTGTAAGGATTGAAACCTCCCATTTGTCTGGTCTGTAATTCCGCAGGATCAAGATAATAGCTGATCGGATTTGGGTTGTCGAGCGATTCCTCTACATCCCAGAACTTG
>JBAYRG010000312.1:0-3933 GCA_041676805.1 Proteiniphilum sp. | reverse complement strand
TGCGCACTTACCCTGGGATATAAATTGCATCTCTCCAACGACCTGCAGGAGGCATTCAGGGCATCAGGGACAGCACATATCCTGGCGCTAAGCGGATTGCATGTGGGGATTATCTATGCGGTTATCAGCCTGCTCTTCTCGTTCCTCGGAAAAAGTGGATATGGATCGATGATCCGTCAATGGTTGGTGATCGCAGCGTTATGGGGATTTGTCTTTGTAGTGGGGATGTCACCCTCAGTAGTCCGTGCAGCCGTTATGCTCACACTATTTAGCATAGGGAACCTCTACCATCGCAATGGGTTTTCCTTTAACTCACTGGCGGCAGCTGCTTTTTTCATTCTTATTTTCCAGCCATCCTCCCTGTTCGATATAAGTTTTCAGATGAGTTTTACCGCTGTATTCGCTATCCTCTTTTTTAGTCCGATAGTAAGCCGGCTCTACCAGCCTCGGAATAAAGTCATACAATATATCTGGAACTTGTTCTCTATCACCACATCGGCACAATTGGGTGTTTTCCCGCTGGTACTCTACCATTTCGGCACTTTTCCCACCTGGTTTTTTATCACCAATATGCTGGTCGTGCCTCTGGTGGGTATTATTATTTATGCTACATTTCCACTTATTATTTTCGGACTACTACGCTCTTTTCAGTGGGACTTCATCAATATGATATATACTTTCTTTGGATGGGTCGAAAAAACACTGATCGAACTATTGTTGAAGATTGTATATATCTCCGAATCGATCCCTCTTGCCCAAATCTCCGGGAAGAAAATTTCTTTTCTCCAACTTGTATTGCTCTTGTTAATTATCTATTCTTTTGTACGGTTCCTCACCAATCATCGAGCCAGGCTACTTATCATCTCACTTACAGCGTTATTGCTCTTTCAGATCACAATCACATATGAAAATCTGACCCTTCCGGCACCGCAACTTGCCGTATTCAATAATCCCGGCAGGAGTGAGATTGCCATTTACCACAAAGAAAAACGACATTTCATTGATATTCAAGAGAACAGCTTTATCCCTCATCCCGAGAAATCTATTCTACTGATATCGGAAACCGATTTCTCCTCTTACGATACAGTGAATGCGGTAAAACCATTCCCATTAGATGTGCTGATCCTGTCGCAACAGGAACCTTCTGATATCGAACAATTACTTGCCCTGTTCAGTCCCAAATTGATTGTCCTCGACAGTTCACTGCCAAAATATGCCTCAAAGAGAATAGAGCGAGAATGCGTTCTCCGGAGTATTAAAGTACACGATGTAACGGAAAAGGGGGCCTTTTCGCTAAAATTTTAGTACTTTTGCCGCTCTATGTTACACTACAGACACTAAAATGAATTCTATAGCATCGATATCGAATGTGATTCAACCCCGGAAAGTGGAGCAAGTCGTTGATGCCATCGACAGGGCGGAAAAAATTGTGATCACCACGCATCGCTCACCAGACGGCGACGCCCTGGGTTCTTCCCTCGCACTTTACCATTTCCTGCAAAGGAGTCACAAAAATGTAAAGATAATCGTACCCAACTCCTTCCCCTATTTCCTGAAGTGGATGCCGGGAGCCCGTGAAATTGAGATATACGAATACAATCCCACCGCGGCACAGCATATACTCATGCATGCCGATCTGATCTTCTCCCTGGATTATAACATATCCAAGCGGGTGGGTGACATGGGGCCTTTTCTGGATAAATCCCCGGCAAAAAAAATCCTGATCGACCATCATCTTCTCCCCGGAGAGAACTTCGATATCACAGTATCACATCCCGAGATATCATCCACCAGCGAACTCCTGTTCAGGCTGTTCTACCAGGCGGGAAAATATGAAGGGTTGACACAGGCAGAGGCTGAATGTATCTACTGTGGCATGATGACCGATACCGGCAGTTTCACCTACAATTCGAACGATCCCGAAATTTTCGAGATTATCAGCCTGTTACTACGGAAAAATATCAATAAGGATGCCATCTATTCACAGGTATTCGACAACTACTCGGAAGAGCGGTTTCGTATGCTTGGATTCACCCTGTCGCAACGGATGGAAGTATACCCTGAACTGCATTCGGCGCTCCTTTACCTCTCGAAGGAAGATCAGGCCCAATTTCGCTTTAGCAAGGGCGACACCGAAGGATTTGTAAATTACCCGCTCAGCATCAAAGGGATATTGTTCTCTACCTTTATCCGCGAAGATGACGACCTCGTCAAACTCTCGTTCCGTTCCCAGGGATCATTTCCCTGTAATGAATTTGCAGCCGACTACTTTCATGGAGGAGGACACCTAAATGCATCAGGAGGAGAATTTTATGGTACTTTCGAAGAGGCTCTTCGTGTTTTCAAGGATGGATTGAAGTCATACGAAGAGAAATTAAAAAGCGTGGCAAACCAGCTTTAACCCATTTTTAAGAATAGATAATGTTTATTTCAGCACAACCTCTGTTTTTTTGGAGTAGATTGTGTATTTTTGTCTGCTATTTGTGAATAACGTGATTAAGGAGAGTGCGCTTCGCACAACGGCGGATTCAATTTTTCATTTTTCACTTTAAGAAGTCTTTACTCTTTACTCTTTACTCTTTACTCTAAAAATATGAAACTATTCAATTCCATAGTTCTCATCCTTGTCAGTCTCTTGACGCTGACCACCTCTTGTAATAATAAAAAAACATATGCCGACCGTTTAAAAGATGAACGAAAGGCAATTGATCTTTTTATTGCGAAGAATAATCTTGAAATCCTCAAGGATTTTCCGTCAGATAGCCTATTCGGCGAGAACGAATTTTATAAAGATCCCTACACAGGCGTCTATTTTAACATCATCGACCGTGGTGAAACCGTCAGCCCACTATGGAGAGAAAAAGTGTATATCCGCTTTAAAGGGTTGCATTATTTCGCGACCGACGACACAATCCGCTACACCAACTACCAGACTATCTTTCCCGAAGAACTGGAATACTATGGGCCGGTTAACTCAACAACATCAAGCGCTTATTCAAGTTTAAACACGGGATGGGCGGTTCCTCTCTCTTACGTGGGACATAGAGGAAAAGTGAAATTAATCGTTCCTTTCGAGTCAGGGTCATCTTACGACCAATCCCAATATACACCTACCTATTACGAGCAGGTGGAATACAGGTTTGAAAATCAGTGGTGATTATAAATATAGATTTATATGACATTAATCAAATCCATATCCGGGATAAGAGGGACAATAGGGGGAGCAGTAGCGGAAAATTTGACCCCGTTTGATATCCTGAAATTTACAGCTGCCTATGCGCTGTTCATCAAAAAGCAGTCTCAAAAACAGAACCCCACTATCGTTGTGGGGAGGGATGCTCGTATTTCGGGTGAAATGGTGCATCGTATCATCACCGGGACGTTGATAGGTATGGGATGTGATGTTATTGACATTGGAATGGCTACCACTCCCACGACAGAGATCGCTGTTGAAAAGGAAAATGCCTCCGGCGGCATCATTATTACAGCCAGCCACAACCCGAAACAGTGGAATGCCCTGAAACTATTAAACGGCAAAGGGGAGTTTCTTAATGCGGCCGAAGGAGAGGAGATCCTTTCCATCGCCGAATCGGAAGACTTCCTGTTTTCCCCTGTCGATGAGTTGGGAAAAATTACCCAAAAACAATACCTTCACGAACATATCCGGCAGGTATTGGCTCTCGATTTAGTGGATAAAAAGGCTGTAGAGGCTGCTAATTTCAGGGTGGCAATAGATTGTGTGAATTCGGTCGGAGGGGTTGCTATACCGGAGCTGCTGTATGCATTAGGTGTGAAAGAGATCTTTAAGCTGCATTGCGCTCCACATGGTAATTTCTCCCACAACCCCGAGCCACTTCCACAACATCTGACTGAATTGGCTTCGCTCACCCGGAGTTCCAAAGCCTCCGTTGGGTTTGCCGTAGATCCGGATGT
>JBAYRG010000311.1:0-3937 GCA_041676805.1 Proteiniphilum sp. | reverse complement strand
TTGGGAATTGCGGATGTGACAGACTTGGGAGGAAGCACCTACAATCCCGAACGGCAGTCGTTCGATTTGAATTATCAATACACCGATGCTAACGCAAAACGCCACATCGTACACTCTTTGATAAGAAATATCGATGCGCCACCACTGGAAGAGGATGAAATCTAATTTGTAAAATTAATGATAGTATGGATAAGATAATAAAAGTATTTATTCTCTGTTTTTTTGCAGGCATCTTATTTGCTTGCAGTGATGATGACACTGTCAAAGTATCTACCGACCCCTATTTTGGGGTCGCGGGGGAGAGTTTGACGCAGACCTTTACAGGGGACAAAGAGACAAGATATGTGACTGTAAACACCAATCAGCCATTTACCGTTACCTCTTCCGATCCCTCCTGGTGTACGGTTGAGATAGTAGACGACAAGGTCGATAATCTGAAGATAACAATCAACAAAAACGGACAGGCAAGCGAGCGTACTGCCCGGATCACCGTCTCGGCAACAGGATTCGACGATGTTGTTATTCATGTGACACAGGCATGGACCCCTTCTATCAGTGCCGACAAGCCTTATCTCTTGTTGAATAATGAAAACTTGGAGTTTACGCTGAAGATTACCTCCAACGTTGATTATGAGATGGAGCTGCCTGATTGGGTGATGAAAAAGGGCAGTCAACCCGATGGCACTTACTCTTTCGAGCTCAATGCCATTTCTCCGGGTGAACGGATGGGCAATATCATTATCAAGGCAAAGGATGAGAATTTCACTACAAAGGTAACAGTGCCTGTTATCCACAGGGAACGGATAAAAAAGATTGCTTCCTGGCTGTTTGACGATCCTTCGGATCTGACAAAACCGACAGTGGGTAAGGCTTTGGAGATGGTTCGCAATGTTGCCTATAATCCGGATGCCCAATTTACCTCGGTAAATGGCCCCACAGTCAGTAACAAGGCTGTTCGTATTCCTCTTAATTGTCATTTTGTGGCAGATCACGGGATAATACCCAAAGAGGGAGAAAACAACATTTCGGAATACACCCTCTTTTTTGAGTTTAAGATCCCTGCCATAGGAAGATTCTACTCGTTTTTCCAGACAGCGCTTAACAATGAAGGCGATGGCGAGATATTTATCAGGAGTACCGATCCGGCCACCATTGGCGTGGGTGCCACCGGTTATGCGGGAGATGTCAAACCGGGAAAATGGTATAGGCTTTACTTGTCTTTTAAACCGGGAGACGTGAAATTCTTCATGAATGGAGAACTGTTTCACACGAGCACTACCGCCGACACACGCTTCAGGCTCGATTCTGCAGGTGTAATTCTGTGTGGAGGTCCTTGGGCTAAGAAAGACGACAACGAGTTTGACGTAGCTGAGATCAGCATCTGGAATGGCGCATTGACAGAGCAAGATATGAAGGAATTAGAAGGCGTTGAATAAAAATATTCGAGAGGAGAAGGGGGTATCCGGGTCGGTCAGCGATCTATACCCCCTTCTTTTATGTATAGACTATAGTTATTATCGAATAAGATTTTAGATATTTGATTACCAATTATCTTATTCCTTCATCAATATAATGTCTACTATAGATTCCTCTCTACAATTAAAAATATAAGAATGAGACATTCAAGAAAGATATATTTTCTCTTTTTCATTGGAATTTTATTATCCTGTAGCAACAATGATACAATTGAGAATAGTGACAATTTTCTCACTATTCAGCCTACAATTCTGACGCTCAATGTGGATGCGGAGGAGGTCAACAAATACTTCACCGTCAAGTCCGACAAATCTCTCCAGGTCAATTCAGACAATCCTGATTGGTGTAAACCTACCCTCTCCAATGTCTCTATTGACAACCTGAAGATTGCAGTTTCTGAGAATCAATCACTTCAGGAGAGAAGAGCTGTGGTTGCGGTCGGCAATGGTTTGGAAAGTAAGTATATTACAATCGTACAGGCTGGCGTTCAAGCTGATATATCAGTTGATAAAAGCAGCGTGCTGTTAGATCTTGGAAAGCGGGAGTTCGCTTTGGAAATCTCGTCGAATGTGGAAATTGCATTTGAACTTCCCGAATGGATTGTGGAAAAAGAGGGGAATAGCTGGGGAAAAGGAAAGAGGAGGTATAGATTCTCCGCCACCGATTTACCGGATGAACTACTCTCCCGGGATGGAGTGATGATAATCAAGCTGAAAGATCATGCCGAAGCGGGCAATTTCGTACAGGTGAGGGTTTTCCAAAAAGCAATCACGAAAGTCATTGCCCACAGGGGGTTCTGGTCAATTCCCGACTATCCTCAAAATTCACTCGCATCGTTACAGCGAGCCATCGATTTAGAGATCTATGGTTCCGAACTGGATGTATGGATCACACAAGACGGGGTTGTCGTACTGAACCACGACCCGACGATCAATGGCATCAATGTGGAGAATTCAACTTATGCGGCATTGAGTAACGTAAGATTATCCAATGGTGAACCTATCCCAACGTTGGAAAACTGTATCGAAATGATAAAAAAGAGTGAGAAAACAAAGCTTATTATTGAGATTAAGCCTCATTCCACCACAGCCAACGAAAACAGGGTTGTCGCGGCTGTGCTGAATATGGTAAATAGCAGCGGAGTAGCCGACAAGGTGGACTATATCTCTTTCAGCCAAAATGTCTGTAAAGCGCTTATTGCGGACAGTCCGCAGAATCGCGTGGCTTACCTCAATGGAAATCTGACTCCGGAAGCGTTGAGCACCCAGGGCTATTGGGGACTTGATTATGCGCAAAATGTGCTCAAGAGCAATACCGGATGGGTACAATCCGCCCATACTTTGGGATTGACAACCAATGTGTGGACAGTCAATGCCACCGACGATCTCAACTATTTTATACAAATGGGGGTCAACTTTATCACGACCGACTACCCACAGAATCTTAAAAATTTGTTATCTACCTATCAATAACCTCCACAACTATTCCACCTGTGCCACTACCGGACAGGTGGAATATATTTGATAAAACTAATGATTGTTGCAAAAAAACAATATAATTAAAATTATATCTATTGTGCTTTAATTGAAAGTCGTATCAGTCGGTGCGTCTGCCAGCAAATTAGTCGCTTTTAGATTTAAAAAAGATATTGACACACAATGGCTTCCCGATTATCTGAGAGAAAGTGACACCCACTCCTCCGCATTGAAAGATGAAAGTGTCAAATTCGATAAAGATTCCCCCTCAATCGGCAATAACAACTTCCAATACATTTTGAGATAGATAAATATATAAAGATACTATATTTGCAGATTAAGAGACAAACTGTAAATTCAAAACAAAACAACAAAATGAATAAGAAATTAGGATTTGTATGGTTGCTATGGGCGATAGGATTCATCTCCTTCGCCCAGGCACCAGCAAAAAAGGCGATTTATATTATTATGGACGGTATACCTACGGATATCATCCATAGAGCTTCTACCCCCACCCTCGACCGCATCATACGAGATGGTGGCGTGTTCCTGAACTCCCACGTGGGCGGTATCAGGGGTGATTACCGCGAGACGCCCACCATCTCGGCAAATGGGTATGCTATCCTGGTCACCGGCACCTGGGCCAACAAGAACAATGTCTGGGACAACAGCCTCAAGGCACCCAATTACAACTACCCCACCCTGTTCAGAATCTACAAGGACGCCTATCCCGACGGTAAGATCGGGATCTTCTCCACCTGGCTCGACAACCGCACGAAACTCCTCGGAGAAGGGTTACCCGGCACCCGGGGGCTCCAGTTCGATTACCATTTCGACGGATTGGAGGTGGACACCGAGAACTATCCGCACGATGGTAAAGCCTATTACCTCAAACGGATTGATGGAGAGGTGTGCATGGCCGCTGCCAAGACCATCCTGAAGCATGGGCCGGATCTCTCGTGGGTTTATCTCCAGCACACCGATGA
>JBAYRG010000310.1:0-3971 GCA_041676805.1 Proteiniphilum sp. | reverse complement strand
GCGCTTCATTTTTTACAATCTCATTGGCGGTATCATTCAATATTGCCGGGAAAACGACACTATATCGGTCGGATTAAGTAGGGAGAAGGAGAACAAAAATGTCGTCATCATTGTGACCGACACTTCAGAATACTATCTTACCCACCATCATCGGAATGCGTTTTACCATGCGAAGCCAAATACCGAAAGAGCCGGTCTGTTGCTCATCAATCAACTCGTGGAAAAACTTAACGGTTCAATAAATATGGAATACAAATCTCCAAAAGGAACAGTTTTCAAAATCAGCCTTCCGATATGCAATGAAGAGGTGCACAACGACAGACAGCCCATCATCCAAAATTCCATCGTTGAAGATAATGGAGGGGAGGATAATAGCACCGGAAAACCTATACCGGCGAAAGAGAACCCATCGCTACTCATTGTGGAGAGCAACAAAGATATAATCTATTACCTCTCTTCCCTTTTAAAGAGCAGTTACCAGATTTTCACTGTGGATAATGGAGAAAAAGCAGTCAGGGATGCCATTGAGATCATGCCTGATATAATCCTTGCCAATATCGTCCTGCCGGGAATCAACGGCTGCGATTTATGCAAAGAGATAAAGAGCTCGGATAGCACTTCACATATCCCCGTCATACTGCTCTCCACATATAGCTCTAAAGAAGAACGTATAGAAGGAATCAGATGCGGTGCCGACGCATTCCTCTCACGGCCGGTCCATGATGAAGAGCTATTGGCGGTGATCAATCAGTCGCTGGAGGTCAGGAGACAGATAAGCAATAAATATGCCCTCGCCACTGTCAATACCGGAAATGGGCAAGAGGATAAGAAAGTAAAAAACGACGCACTGACCGATTTTATCAAACATATCACCGACTTGATATATAAAGAGATCACCAAAACCGACGGCATCATTGAGATTATTGCCGACAAGACATGCCTGAGTACTTCCCAACTGAATCGCAAGATCAAGGCGGCTACCGGAATGACCACCTCCAACTACATCTTGAAAATCAAACTGAACAAAGCCGCCCAACTCCTTGCGCGGACACAAAAACCTATCGGAGAAATTGCCATGAGCTGCGGATTTAATGATTTTGCCTACTTCTCACGCACCTTCAAGAAAGAGTTTAACATGACGCCTACCTCTTTCCAACGACTTCCCCATTCCGTCAATTAGCACTATTGTCTGCTATCCTGATTCGTAAATGCCCATATTTTTTCAGTAAAACGGACTAATAAACGGACATTTGA
This sequence comes from Proteiniphilum sp., assembly GCA_041676805.1. GTDB lineage: Bacteria > Bacteroidota > Bacteroidia > Bacteroidales > Dysgonomonadaceae > Proteiniphilum. Next base: position 2,717 of record JBAYRG010000310.1, on the reverse strand, counting down.
ACAGAAAAAAGAAGTCAATCTCAGCCTATATCTGTCCCCTTTATCAATTTTCTTGTCTCTTTTATTAATTTTCACCACAGTATAATTTGACTAAACAACATATTTATAAACAATGACTTAAAAAAAGACAATGCACTTTCAGTCACAATTTAACCAGTGTTAAAGCCTATTCAATTATAAAAGTTGCATTTTTAGGACAAACAAATATAAAAAAAGAGACTTTCATTTGTGTAAAATAAAAAGCGACATGAAGAAACTCTTTTTTATTCTTTTGGGAGTGGTGGCATCAGGATCAATCCTGTTCGCCCAGAATTGGGGAGTCAAGAGCAACCTCGCCCACTGGGCGTTTGGCGTTACTCCCAACGCGGGCATGGAGTTCGTCCTCAACAGGAAATACACAATGGAGATAGGTGGCGGCGTCAACCCGTTCAATTTTTCCGATAACAAGAAACTACGGCACTGGATTATACAACCCGAGCTTCGCTATTGGTCCTGCGAGCCGTTCAACGGACACTTCTTCGGCCTGCACGCGCTGATAAGCGAATACAACGTCGGCGGGGGCGATATCCCGTTAGGGCGGCTTTCGCGACTGAAGGAGTACCGCTACGAGGGCTTCGCCTACGGTGCCGGATTAAGCTACGGCTACCAATGGATGCTGTCGCGGCAATGGAATCTCGAACTGAATATCGGAGCAGGATATGCCTATTTAGACTACGACAAATATCCCTGCATAAAATGCGGCAGCAAGTTAGAAAGCACAAGCAGCAATTACTTTGGCGTGACCAAAGCGGCAGTCTCCCTTATTTATCTCATTAAATGACACGGCTCCTGCTGAGGACAGAAGTGATCGGCTGCGCCGCCCGTGCCGGCCATGCCGAGGCGAAGCATAACCTGGAGCAATTGGAACAATATATCAAAGATAGCATATAGACAATTCAACAAATTACTCACTTTTTAAATTTTATTTTATGAAAATTGGAAAACTATTATTAACAGGAGTCATCGCCCTTGGCTTGATGGCATGCAACAATGAGGAAGGACCGGACCTGTCGGCGGGTAAAGACGCCACCATCACCATCAAGGTGCTTCCCTCCAGTACCAGTCCCGGTGTGCGTGCCACCGGTGATTTGAGCGGCACTGGAGTTTCTACCGCGGGATTGGCAGCGGAAAGCGCGATCAAGACTTTGGAGGCATGGGTGTTTGTGGGGGATAATCTTGAAACCTACAAAAAGGTAACTATCACCTCTGATCTTGAAATCAAAGATATCAAAGTTACTTCCGGACCCCGTAAGGTAGTGGTGGCGGCCAATGCCGATATTGGCTCCAAGGCAACGTGGACAGCATTATCGACCGCGGTAAAAGACCTTTCCCAAACCATCACAAATGGATTACCCATGACGGCCGAACCATTTAGCGCAACGCTTGTGGCAGGAAAGAACTACTATGGTTACACAGGTACCACTGCAACTGGACATAATTATCTCGAGGCAACCCCTCTGGCATTGACCCGCACCAACGCGCGCGTGGCGATTGTGGAGGCAAAACTTGATTTCACCGGGATAACTGACCCGCTCGTTTTTGACGCGTTAACGGATGTGCAAGTAGCCATGTTCAATGTGCCTAAAACATCCAGCCTATTTGGCCCTTCACTGGCTATGAATAACAACTACCTCTTTGGTTCCGCATGGCCCAGTTCACAAACCAGTTATACCGTAGGTACTGCAGAAGGCACTTTGACAGATGGAACCGCTACATTTCCTATAGTAAATACGGCGGCTCCCTATTATTATGTCAATGAAAACACCTCTGCAGTGGTAAAAGAACTCACATTTATTGTCCTCAGGGGAAAACCCACGCTGGGTACTCCTGCAGTTCCTGTAGTTGCCGAAGGGTTATATACCGACGCTGCCGGTTATACCTACTATCCGGTTTGGGTGAATGCGACTAATGCTAAATATCAATATCTCCTTGGTTATACCCCTGACGGTAAGATCCATCGCAACACCCAGTACAATATCAGCCTTACCATTAGAGGTATCGGACATCCCACCATCGACCCGGTTGAAGAGGCATGGCTGGATGTAATGGTCTCCGTAGCGCCTTGGACGGTTGTAAGTCAGGGAGTAATCTGGTAACCCCCGCGCCCGGTACAATCTGAGATTGTATCCGCGACAAATACCCCGGTCGGGAGTGATACCCGGCCGGGGAACAAAGAAAAAATCATTAAACGAGAAAAAAATGAGCAACACAAACAAATATGGTTTGCTACTGATCGCGGCGCTGCTGCTGACAGGGCTTCTGAGTAGCTGCCTCAAGGAAAATTTCGACGATTGTCCGCGTCCGTTCCGTCTGTTCATCAAAGCGATAGACGCCGACCAGAACGACATCACCGCCTCGGGCGAAGTAGAACGGGTGATCCTGTTTGTGTTTGATGAAAATCAGCAGATTGTGGATGCTCTTGAGTTGAACGCCAACGCGGTGAAAAGTAGGGAAGCGGTGAATATCGCGTTAGACTACCCCGGACACAGGTCATTGAAATTTGTCGCCTGGGGAAATATCGACGGCAGTGTGGAGTTTCCCGAGAAAGCCTCCGTGAAGCAACTTAGCGACCTCTACCTGAAGCTGAAAAACATTTCAGCCACCAAGGCGACGTCGGCAGTGGCACAAACGCCTCCTGACCTCTTCCATGGGTCACTCGACGTGCCGGTGGAGTATGG
>JBAYRG010000309.1:0-3975 GCA_041676805.1 Proteiniphilum sp. | reverse complement strand
CTTCCACAGGAATAAATTCATAATAGACTTCATTGTCGAGCAACAACAGCATATCTTTAGAAGCAGGCGAGAACTGCACACCAAAAAAACCTTCAGAAGCATTATAAGTCTCCCAATAACACATCTTTGCCGAAGGAATCAATTTTTCATACTGCTCCTGAAACGGAAGAAAACCAACACCCCCATGAAAAAACACTTCGAGACGTGGCCATAACTCGGAAATAGTAGAGCCGGTATCGTCCACAATTTTTTTCAGTAACACCAGCATCCAGGAAGGTACCCCTACCATGGCACGGATATCGGCTTTTACCGCGTAGTCAACCAACTTTTGTAGTTTTTCCTCCCAGTCAGGTATTAATGCAATACTCTCGGGCGTTCTTCTCCTTTTCACCGCAGCCGGCAAGTTTTTCATCATAACAGCAGATATATCGCCCGTATAGATACTACCACCGATACGGTTGATTTGCTGGCTTCCACCCAACACCAATGTCTTGCCTAATATAAATGAGGTATCAGGATGATGGTGGGCGTAGACACCCAGCATATGGTACCCTGCACGATAGTTGCCATTATACAACGACTCTTTGGTGACAGGAATATATTTACTTTTATCTTCGGTAGTGCCCGACGACATGGCGAACCATCTCACCGGTGTATCCCAGAGCACATCCTGCTGCTTATGAACAATTATTCTATCGAGCCAAGGACGCAATTCTTCATATGAGATAATCGGAATCTTTGTAAAATCGCTACTATTTCGAATGGATTGGAGATTGTACTCGCTCCCATAGATTGTATTTCGTCCATGCCTGAGCAGATAGTCAAGGGTTCGTTGTTGTGCTCCCAGCGGATCTTCCATAAATTTTTTTACCGGCCTATAATAACTGGCAAGTATGGAGTGGGTTATTTTCTGAATCATTCTTTATGATGAATTGGAACGCAAAGGTAGACAGGAGATTCGAAAATCCGAAAAACAAAATCACAATTAATTTAAAAAATCATCCCATTCGACTTATTTTATGGAGCCGCTCTTCATCGATAATCTTTATCTTTCTTCCGTCGATGGCGATAATACGTTCATTTACGAAGTTAGAAAGGGTTCGGATAGCATTGGAGGTAGTCATATTAGAGAGGCTGGCCAGATCTTCGCGTGCCAGATAAATGTTTATGGTAGCACCGTCTTCCTCAAGACCATAGCTTTCCTTTAGGGCCAACAGCGATTCTGCGAGTCTTCCGCGTACATGTTTCTGCGTCAGATTAACAACCCGCTGGTCGGCAATGCCCAGATCAACCGATAATAATTGAATAAAAAAGAAAGCCAAATTGCCATTCCCCCGCAGAAATTTTTCTATCAATTCCATGGGGATCATACAGACAGTACAGGATTCAAACGCCATGGCGGCTGTCACATAATTCTCACGTGCAAAATAGGCCCTATACCCAAAATATTGCATAGGACGTATAATCCGGATAATCTGGCTACGCCCACCCACTCCACTCTTAAAAATCTTCACTTTTCCAGTGAAAAGACACATCAGGAATTTAGGCGTATCCTCTTCAAGATAAATCAGTTCATTCTTTTTAAAATGAACGATACGGGCACTGCGGCGCAAAACTTCACGCTCAGTGTCCGTCAATATCCTCCAAATATCGAGCAAAGAGGAGGATAAATCGATTACATCTTTTTTCTTTGCGGCCATGAATGTTATAGAACTATGTTCTAAAACACAAATATACCGTTTTTTTTACAAATAATGATGAAAAAAATATCTTTTTTGCGATTATCAGGCTGAGGGGATAATTTTTTCAGTAAAAAATGGTTTTTCACACAAAATTATTTCCATTCAATAAATATTTTTGACGGTAAAAAAAAAAATGTAAGTTTGTAATCTGTAAGAAATGAAAGAGAAAGTCTCTATATATATCCTGTTTTTGATAACTGTCTTCTTCAAAAGTTTCGCATCACAACCGGAACTACCGGTAGATAGCGTCATGAAGAAGACAATGGATGCTGCCGAAAAATATAACAATCTGGTAGAGAGTTTTTCAGCAGAAGTATATACGCGTACCTATATAGAGACCTTGAAAAAGAATTTCCTCTATAAATACACCCATCTGATCCCCGATTTTGTACTGCACGATCCCAATAATGAAGCAGCATTGATTGAAACCATCAGTGATCTACGATTCGACTATCCGAATAGTTATATCCAGGATATACAACATGTGACCGGCACACTTACCGGAAGAAAAGATATCGAAATGATACCTTTCGAGTTATTGAATATCAATATTTACGGAGAAACGACCAATGATGAAAGTTTTTTCATGCCTACCAGGTCAAAGACCTCAAAATATTATCGTTACAGTCTGGAACGCACCTTTACCGAAAATGAAAAGACCTATTACAGCATCCACTACAATCCCATTTACGAAAACAGCAAACTCCTGAGAGGTACATTTATCATTGAGGAGGGAAGCTGGCGCGTAATCTTTTTTAGAGGTGAGGGCATCGATATATTTTCCAATTTTTCGTTCGAGATAACCATGGGGGACGAGTGGGTCACACACTATTTACCGGTACAGCTCACCATTTATGAAACATCTTCATATTTAGGGAATGTGCTGGCAAGCAGGCATCTGGCAACGATCGACTATCAGGAAATAGAGTTGAGGCGGACTACTGATCCGGTACGATCACTCAATATCAGTGATTTCTATAAAATAAGGTTGGACTCCGTACCGCTACAGATCGACTCCGCCTTCTGGAATAAGCGTCGTCCCATACCCTTGCAGGCCATTGAAAAGGATGTAATAGCACAATATATGGAGCGTCAAGCAGAAGAACTAAGCCTTAAAATCATTAAAGATTCTCTCCGTAGCCCCAATATTGCACAACAGGTGGCTCAAAACATGGTGATGAACTCGAAATACAAATATCGGTCGACGGCAATAGGTTACTCAGGATTGCTCAACCCTCTGATGGTGGGATACACCTCACGCGATGGTGTGACCTACCGCCAGAAATTATCATTTAATTTTGATTTGACACGCAACCGTACGGTGAAGATAAACGCTTTCGCAGGTTATATGTTTCATCGTAAAGAATTATTGACAGACCTGAAGACTACTTGGAATTACGACCCTTACCGTTTGGGAAGTGCCACCATCTCAATCGGGAACGGTAATCCCACTTACAGTTCGCTCTTCGTCGATCAGATACAGGACAGCCTCAATAACCAGGGGATCAACTTCAATGATATCTCTCTGAACTACTACAAGGATTATTACCTGAAGTTCTTTAACACCTACGAGGTGACCAATGGATTATTGTTACATACAGGAATTGATTATCACATAAGAAAGAGCAAGGGCAACATGGGCAAGTTGCGCTCTTCCACATCCCAGAGTGAACCGATAGAGGATATGTTCGGTACCAGAAAATCATTTGCCCCATTTGTCCGTATCAGTTGGACCCCGCGACAATATTATCGTTACGACGGACGACAAAAGATCTATGAGCGATCACCCTTTCCAACCTTCAAGTTAGAGCTATCCCGAAGTTTTCAGCATATTCTCGGAAGTACTTCAGAATACAATCGGGTTGAATTGGATATCAGCCAAAATATTTCATTCGGGTTAAGGCATTCTCTTCAGTATCACGTGGGAGCAGGCAAGTTTATCAACCAGAAAACCGAATACTTTGCCGACTTTGTCTATTTTTCGAAAAGCAACTTCCCCGAAAACTGGAATGATGGACTGGGGGGCATCTTTAACCTGTTGAGCCGTGATCTCTATAACGCTTCCGACTCATATATCCAGGCTCATACCATGTTTGAAACTCCCTTCCTACTACTGAAAAATATTCCGTTCGTATCTGATTTTGCGGAAAACGAGCGGATTTACCTGAGTCAGTTATATACACCTCAAATCATCTCTTATACTGAATTCGGATACGGTATCGGCAACCGCTTT
>JBAYRG010000308.1:0-3989 GCA_041676805.1 Proteiniphilum sp. | reverse complement strand
CCAATTGAAAATTTCTTTTTGAAATTTGGTGATGACAATCTTTTGAGTAACTTTGCTCCATACTTAGAATTAATTACCAAAACAATGAAAATAAAGAAGACACGATAGCGTTTTAAATCTAAAAAATAAGAGTATGAAGAAAGTATTTTTTATTGGAGTCTTGGCGATAATTTGTTCATGTTCCTCCTCAAAAAAAGTTGTAGTTGACGATAGGGAAGTGCTGCCATCTGAGAGGGTCGTTATCAATGGTCAGGCATTTCTGTTGACAGAAATTTCAACAGATAAGAGTTATGGATTCACAGAGAAGAATCCTGTACGAGTGGGAGGAGTGGACAAGTTAGAAGGGCCGTTGAACGAAAGGCGGTTTTTGAATGCGTTGGCTGGACCGAATGGTGAGAAAGTGAGTTATTACAGATTGGGAAGTTGTTGCCCATTCAATACCGACAAGGGATTTAATGGGAAAGGACTCCTCGATAACTACAAGGTAACTTGGGAAGGCTCTAAAGATACGGTATCCATTTATATTAATATGTATGATTATGGACAATTGAAAGCGCCGGTTGGATTTACAATAAAAAAATAAGTATCAAAGATTGAAGTCATGAAAAATAAAAATTCTAAATACGATAGATCAAGTATTTTATTGATTGTATTTATGGAAGTACTATTTATTACCAGTATCACTATTATGGCACTACAAACTTTTGTCGATAATTGGTATGCTAAAAAAACAATAGTAACTATTCTTCTAATTTTGTCGATTTTACGGAATATAAGTTATATTTTGCCTGCATTGGCAATTAAGAACAAAAACTTAAGAGTGGTAGGGGTTATTGTTGCTCTGATATTAATACTGTCTTTGTTAATTAGCCCTGCAAAGATGTTGTACACCATATAACCGCATTGAAAAATATTTGGAAGTTTGTTTGAAAAATATTTACTTTGCAAATAATTTCTATCAGCAAATATTTATAATGGAACTAATTTGCAGGTTAAAGGACATATATAAAACACTTTATGCTTACGAAAAACAGTTTGCGGAAGAGACGGGTATTACTATCAATGAGGGCGCTTTACTTTGTTGCATGAAAGATGGCAAACCGAAATCTGCGAACGAATTGGCGGACTTTATCGGACTGTCCGGTTCGAGAGTCTCTCGTATTATCCATACTCTGGAAGAGAAAGGGTTTATCTTCCGAGAAATAGGGGTATTAGACAAGCGCCAGATGATTTTCACACTTACAGATGCCGGAAGAGCAAAAATAAAGGAGATGCAGAGTTTCAATATAGATGTCCATTCTTTGTTGAGTCAATTGAAGTCTATCTCAGAAGAATAAAAATTTTGATCATATTGTTGCTATTAACAAATGTACGTATCGACAAACAATTAACACATAGAAATGAAGATTATTATTATCGGTGGAGTGGCCGGAGGCGCCACTGCTGCAGCGCGTCTCAGGAGATTGGACGAAAAAGCTGAAATTATACTTTTTGAGAAAGATGAGTATGTATCTTATGCCAACTGTGGATTACCGTACCATATCGGCGGCAGCATACAAGAACGTGACGAACTCTTTTTACAGACGCCGGAAGGTTTTAAAAGCCGCTTCGAAATTGATGTCCGTGTCAAATCGGAGGTTATTGCGATAAACATCGAGCGGAAATCCGTCGCGGTAAGGGATCTAAAAACGGGAACAGAATATGAGGAGGAATATGATAAACTGGTCATATCTACCGGTGCCAAACCGATAAAGCCACCAATCAGCGGGATAGAGAATAAGAATATCTTTTCTTTGCGGAATGTGCCGGACATGGACCGGATTAAATCGTTTGTCACCGAAAAGAATGCAAAGTCGGCAGTAATTGTTGGTGCAGGCTTTATCGGGGTTGAAATGGCTGAAAACCTGAAAGAGTTGGGAGTGTCGGTGACAATAGTCGAACAGGCCGATCAGGTGATGGGGATTGTTGATTATCCGATGGCGGCCATGGTGCACCAATATCTTCGTTCAAGGAAAATCAACCTGCTGCTGAAGGAAAAAATCACAGCGTTCGATCCGGATGGAGAGGCGGTGGTCGTTAAGACTGAAAGTCAAAAATCCATTCCCGCCGATATGGTCATATTGAGTATCGGAGTAACGCCGGAGAGTGATCTGGCCAAAGAAGCGGAGTTGGAAATCGGTAGCTTGGGTGGAATCAAGGTAAATGATTATATGCAGACCTCCAATGTGGATGTCTATGCGGTGGGTGATGCCGTGGAGGTGAGGAATCTAATTACCGGAAAGCCCGCGCTTATCCCACTTGCCGGACCGGCCAACAAACAGGCCAGGGCCGCTGCCGATAATATCATAATGGGAAATAAACGGGTGTATAAAGGTACCATCGGCACTTCCATAGCCAAGGTGTTTGATATGACGGTCGCCTCTGCCGGTGCTTCCGAAAGATTGCTATCGCAGGAGGGAATAGTATATAAGACATCGATCAGTCATGCTGGCTCGCATGCCGGATATTATCCCGGTGCTTTACCATTGACGGTAAAAATCAATTTTTCTCCCGAAGGGAAACTGCTCGGAGCGCAGGTGGTGGGATTCGATGGAGTAGACAAACGCATCGATCTGCTGGCGCAGGTGATCCGAAACGGGGGAACCATATACGATCTGCAAGAGATTGAGCATGCTTATGCGCCGCCATTCTCTTCTGCAAAAGATCCGGTGAATATGGCAGGATTTATTGCGGAAAATATCCTTACCGGACGGGTAAAAATTATCCAATGGGATGACCTGTGGAAGGTGGATCCCGAGGCGATGATCCTTGATGTAAGGACCAAAGAGGAATTTGAGTTCGGTCATATTGAAAATGCAATCAATATTCCTCTGGATGAATTGCGGGGAAGGCTTTCCGAAATTCCAACTCACCTGCCGGTATATCTCTACTGTGCCGTGGGATTACGCGGATATACGGCTTCACGAATCCTCCTGCAACATGGATATACAGCCATTTATAACTTGTCTGGCGGGTATAAAACCTATTCGTGTGTATTGCAGGATCAACGTACGATTGCCGGAGATAGCATTATTGAATGTGATTTCTTTCCTGTGATTCGCGACGATGGTGAAATAAAGATAGAACCGGCAAAAAAGATTGTAGTGGATGCCTGTGGATTACAATGTCCCGGACCGATCAGAGAGTTGAAAAAAAACTATGATGGGCTATCGGTTGGAGAGCAACTGACGATAAAAGTAACCGATCAGGCTTTCGGACAGGACTTGAACGCATGGTGTAATATGGTGGGAGCGAAGTTGATTGATATGGATCAGTCGGGAGGAGTGATCAGTGCTACCGTAGAAAAAACGGAGGCTAAAAGCCTTTCTATTCCTACACAGGGCAATTCTATGAAAGGTAGTGATACGAAAACATTGATAGTGTTCAGCGATGATCTCGACAAGGCATTGGCTACCTTTGTGATTGCCAACGGCATGTTGGCTGCGGGCAAGAAAGTGAGTATATTCTTTACTTTTTGGGGATTGAGCGTTATCAAGCAACAGAATAAAGCCAATGTGGAAAAAGATTTCATCTCCAAGATGTTTGGCATGATGTTGCCCTCACACAGCCGTAAGCTGGGATTATCGAAGATCAATATGATGGGCGCAGGTAGTAAGATGATGCGTTCGGTGATGAAAGATAAACATATCGACAGTCTGGAAGATTTGATGCGGCAAGCCATTGAGGGGGGAGCGGAGTTGATTGCCTGCTCCATGTCGATGGATGTGATGGGCATCAAGAAAGAAGAACTGGTGGAGGGAATAACCATCGGTGGAGTAGCCACCTATCTGGAAAGGGCGGAGCAGTCGAATATCAATTTGTTTATTTAGAAATTACAATAGTATATGGGATTTTTGGGAAATATATTCAAATCACCGGCGAAGGCCGAATTAAAGGAGAAGATTCAAGACGGCGCACTGTTATTAGACGTGCGAGAAGTAGATGAGTAT
>JBAYRG010000307.1:0-3992 GCA_041676805.1 Proteiniphilum sp. | reverse complement strand
TTCATCATCCTTGGGAACGATCACTTCAAAATCGTCTTCAACCTGAAGAGGCCTCTTTATTACAGATGGTTTTGGAGATATAGGTGTGGATTCCGGAAAATTATGCACTGTCCGGCCTGTTTGTCTCTCCCCATGTATACCTTCCTCTTCCTCCTCCTCTTCTTTTTCCTTGAGAGGCTTTAAGTGCTTCAACCATATGAAGAACCGTTTGGCCAATCCCGGCTTTTTTTCTTTTTCCGGTTCATCCTGATCCTCTTCTTCTATGGCAGGGGAGGTTTCACCTTGAGAGGTAAAAGAAGATGTACTGTTGATCAGTGTCTCTTGTATCTTGTAGATCGAACTCTTCCGGAATGCTACAACAGTAATTGTAATAAACAACAAGATAAGCAATATGAGGCCCGGCCATCCGATACTGTTTTCCAGCATCCGTTCAATCTGGATGCCGTGTGCGCCGCCCCATTTCACATGGGTGTGAGGGAAAAGCTTGTCCAGGATAAAGGCACTGGTGACCGAGCCGCTGATAAGACCGAATGCGGTGACAAAAAGGGCTTTCAGGAATGAGAGTTTCGTGACGTTCATGATGCGAAGGCCGATATAGATCAGGAAGAGAGGGATCAGTGCGGAGAAGAGGCCGAACCAGTCATTCACCATTCTTTCCGCCATGTAAGCACCACCTGCACCAGTCCAGTTGTCGATCTCCGATGTGCCCGAGCGGACCACTTCCATGTATGATTTGTTGATTACCTTGCTTTGATCGGCTGCACCGGTGAAGAAGAACGATAGGATGGCAAGCAACATGAAAATACCCATGAAGGCGACAATCACCCCCAATATGAATTGCACCCGTTCATTTTTGAAAAAGGAGACAACCTTGTTTTTGCGGCTTTGTCTCTGTTTTGGTCTTTGTCTTTTTTTATTTCTTTTGGCCATATAGGATATTTTTCCTGGACTGTTCGTATTGGCTGCAATCAACAACATATACGCTTTACATAGGTAATTACAAAAGTATGAAAAATTTCGCAGATTTTGGAAGAATAGGATAAAACAAATTAAGTGTTTGATAAGTAGGTTAGTTAAGTGTTATTTCGTTTAATTTCTCCAACCTGCGAAAAAGAAAAATTATACTTGAAAGTGACGCATCCGGTTTTTCACAACATTACAAAAGCAAAAGGTCCGCGAATCACTTCGCAGACCTTTCTTGTTAACACAATCTTCATGAAACAAACTACACTATCGAGTTGATTGCAGAATGATAATCCGGCTCCTGTGCAATCTCAGGAACCAGTTCCGTATATACTACTTTCCCTTCCGGGTTTACTACTACCACAGCCCGGGCCAAAAGACCCTTCAATGGACCGTCGGTCATCAACAGACCATAATCTTCTGCGAACGACTTGTTGCGGAAACAAGAAAGTGTAACAACATTTTCAATACCTTCTGCAGCACAAAATCTTCCGGCGGCAAAGGGCAGGTCGGCAGAAATACAAAGCACGACCGTATTCTTTAATGATGAGGCTTCCTGGTTGAAGCGGCGTACCGAAGCGGCACATACACCGGTATCGATACTCGGAAAGATATTGAGCACAACATTTTTCCCTTTAAAATCCGATAATTTTGCTTCGGAAAGGTCTCCCTTCACCAATGTGAAACCAGGTGCCACCGCACTTTTTGAAGGCAGCTCTCCAATTGTCTGAACAGGATCGCCTTTAAACGTAATACTTGCCATTTATATTATTCTTTATTTTAATTGTCCCTTTTCTGTAATCACTAAACAAAGAGTTGATTTAAATGTTCATGTCGATAACATTTTTAACTTTATAGAGAAGCTCTTATAGCTCTTCTTTGAGATAAAATGCTGTATAGCTTTCTCCATTATTGACCACCTCTTCGGGTGTTCCTTTTGTCAGGATTTCTCCTCCCCGTTCACCTCCTTCCGGCCCCAGATCGATGATGTAATCGGCGCACTTGATGATATCGAGATTGTGCTCGATGACAATCACCGTATTGCCTTTATCTACCAATTTGTTCAGTACGCCCAGCAATACGCGGATATCTTCGAAGTGCAATCCTGTGGTGGGTTCATCCAGCACATAAAGGGTATTTCCCGTATCTATGCGGGCCAGTTCGGTAGCCAGTTTCACCCGTTGGCTCTCTCCTCCCGACAGGGTAGTGGAGGATTGCCCCAGTTTGATATAGCCCAGGCCGACTTCTTGCAACACTTTTATCTTGTGAAGGATGGAGGGGACATTCTCAAAGAAGTCCACCGCTTCGCTGATGGTCATGTTCAATACGTCGGCGATCGATTTTCCTTTGAACCGCACCTCCAATGTTTCCCGGTTGTATCGTTTGCCGTGGCACTCTTCACAGGGTACCATCACATCGGGCAGGAAATTCATCTCGATGGTTTTATACCCGTTACCACTACATTTTTCACAACGTCCGCCTTTTACATTAAAGGAAAAACGCCCCGGTTTGTAACCCCTGATCTTGGCTTCCGGCATGCCGGCAAACAGTGTGCGGATATCGGAGAAGACACCGGTGTAGGTGGCCGGGTTGGAGCGGGGGGTACGCCCTATTGGCGATTGGTCTACACTCACCACTTTATCGAGGTGTTCAATTCCTTTCGCCGATCGGTAGGGTAGCGGGTCTTTCAGCGAACGGTAGAATTTCTGACTGAGAATGGGTTGTAACGTCTCATTGATCAATGTCGATTTCCCGCTGCCGGAAACGCCTGTCACGCAGATAAGCGTACCTAAGGGGAAGGTTGCCGTCACATTTTTCAGGTTATTGCCGGATGCTCCTTCAATGGTGAGGCTTTTGCCACTGCCCTTCCGTCTCTTCCCGGGGATGGCGATTTCTAATTTACCATTCAGATAATTGGAGGTGAGTGTGTTTCTCTTCAGCATTTCCGAGGGAAGCCCTTCGAATACCACATCTCCTCCCTTCTGGCCGGCAAAAGGTCCCATATCCACGATATAGTCGGATGCCAGCATCATATCCTTGTCGTGCTCCACCACTACCACCGAGTTGCCCGAGTCGCGCAGTTTTTTCAGCGAGTCGATCAGACGGTGGTTATCGCGTTGGTGCAGCCCGATGCTGGGTTCGTCGAGTATATAGAGCACATTCACCAGCTGTGATCCGATCTGGGTGGCCAGCCGGATGCGCTGGCTCTCTCCGCCGGAGAGGGATGCGGATGCGCGTGAGAGAGAGAGGTAGCCCAATCCTACATCTAACAGGAACTGAAGACGAGAGAGGATCTCTTTTTTGATCTCTCCTGCGATAAGGCGTTGTTTTTCGGTTACTTCCGTTTCGGAAGAGACAATCCAGTGATATAGCGACTCTATATCCATGCCCGCCAGTTCGGCAATATTCTTTCCGTTGATCTTGAAATGGAGTGCTTCCCGGTTGAGCCGTTGTCCGTGGCATTCGGGACAGACTGAAGTAGTGATGAACTGGCCCGCCCATTTTTGCGCGGTGGCCGAGGCTTCATCTTCCTGTTGCATTTCAATATATTTGGTGATCCCTTCGTAAGAAACCATATAATTGGAGTTTCCCAGCGATTCGTTTTTTATTTTGAGCCGCTCGTCGGTGCCGTACATGATCTCGTCGATGGCTTCCTGCGGGATATCCTTGATAGGCGTTTTTAACGTCACCCCATACTTCTCGCAGATGGCCGCAATTTGCCAGAAGAGCAGGTTGCTCCGTTCTTTCCCGAGCGGGGCAATGCCTCCCCCCGCAATAGTTAAACCGGGATTGGGTACTACCTTTTCGATATCGATCTGGTCGACCGAACCGATACCTTTACAGCGGGGACAGGCTCCTTGCGGTGAGTTGAAAGAGAAATTGTGGGGTGCCGGCTCATTGTAGGAGAGGCCGGTAGTGGGGCACATAAGGCTGCGGCTGTAATGACGCACCTCGTCGGCCTCCACATCCTGGATGAGGATCAGGCCGGAACCCTGCTTCATGGCGGTGCGTACACTGGCCTGCAACTT
>JBAYRG010000306.1:0-3993 GCA_041676805.1 Proteiniphilum sp. | reverse complement strand
GCCGGGCATACCGCTTACCTCCTCTGCTATAGTGATGGCGTGGGGATTTACCTCATGAATAAGTTGGTTGGCGAGCGTAAGATAACAGATGGCTTCAGGATCCTGATGCCCGTTATAGTAATCGCCATAAGAACTGAAACTCTCTTCCAGACCATGACTGTAATACAACATCGATGTAACGCCATCAAACCGGAAGCCATCGAATCGGAACTCTTCCAGCCAGTACTTACAGTTGGAAAGCAAGAAGTGCAATACTTCGTCTTTTCCGTAATCAAAACAGAGAGAGTCCCATGCCTTATGGATCCTCCTGTGAGGATCGCGAGGAAAGTATAGGTCATAGCTTCCATCAATCCGTCCAATCCCTTCGACTTCATTCTTTACAGCGTGTGAATGTACAATATCCATAATGACAGCAATACCCATTTCGTGGGCTGCGTCAATCAGCTGGCGTAATTCGTCGGGAGTGCCATTCCGGGAGGAGGGAGCAAAAAAACTGGATACGTGGTATCCGAATGAGCCATAATAAGGATGTTCCTGAATGGCCATGATCTGGATGGCGTTGTAACCGTTCTCTTTTACCCTCGGGAGAATATTTTCCCTGAACTCGTTGTAGCTTCCCACCTTCTCCTCTGCTGTAGACATGCCTATGTGAGTTTCATAAATGAGCAGCGGTGAACAGTCCGGTTTAAAACCGGACTGCTTAAAGTGATATCGGTTTTCAGGTTCCCAAACCTGCGCACTGAAGATCAGTGTCTGGTGATCCTGTACCACACGTCTGCTCCATGCAGGAATCCGTTCTCCCGAGCCCCCTTCCCAACTTACGTGCAGCTTGTAGAGATCCTCGTGGTGAATACGCCCGGAGGGTATTTTTACTTCCCAGACGCCATTACCCATTCGTTTCAAACGGAATGATTCCTGTCGCTGCCAATCGTTGAAAGTCCCCACAAGAAAGATTTCAGAGGCATTGGGAGCCCATTCACGAAACACCCATCCTTCTTCGGTTTTATGTAGTCCGAAATAGAGATAACCACTCGCGAAATCGGACAAGGTGATGCGTCCTGCCTGTGTAAGGTCGGACAATCGTTTCAAATAAAAGTTATGGCGCCCTTCAATGGCATTGGCATAGGGGTTGAGCCAAGGATCTTTTTTAATGATGTTAAGCATTGTTCTTGTCAGATTAAAAGGATACAGTTAAATTACTGCCACTTTTATGATGATTTTTTTAATCTCTCCTTCTCCAATCAGGGGAGCATGCCCATCTTCGGGCGAAAAGATAATAAATTCACCGGGTACAATGGAGACAAATGTCGATGGCTCATCGTCGAAAAACTCAATATCGTTATTTGGATCGTATCCCTCTTTCGGCTGCGAAAGGGATGAAAGCGACTTCCATCCGAATGTTTCGGTTTTCGTAATAGGTACCTGTATATCGATAAACTTCCTGTGTGTTTCGAGTTTAGCCTCTTTGACCGGTTTCAGCTTTGCCTCAGCAATGGTGCCTTTTAGGAGGTTCCCATCGATTTCAGTGGTGCCTGTCTCTACATTATTAATGTCTAACTTTTCAATAAATTCGAAAGCTTTTTCAAAAAACGGATGCAAACTGTAATAGTTGGCTGCATTCGTGAGGTTGTCAACAATCATCGTTCAATTTATTTAGTTATAAATCCAATAGGGCAAAGATAAGAAATTGTAAATATTTCCTTCCATTTTTGACAGTAAAAAAAGCATATACGAAATAAAATTGAGAAAAATGCATATCTTTGTGACTTAAGTTTAACAAACAGTAATTTCATGATGAAACGAATTATTTCAGCTACTTTTTTGATCATTTCTATTCTCACGGGACGGTTATTTGCTCAAAATTCAGATATTACCTGTAGCCTTGGTTTTACATTTGAGATAAGTGACAACAAGAGTTGGGGATATAGTGAACCGGTTATAGTGGATATTACTCCCGGTTCCCCGGCCGAGAAAGCAGGACTAAAACTGAACGATATCATCCTCTCTGTAAATCAGAATGGAACTTATCTTAAATCATATCAGACGATCATGTCGTGGTTTAATCAAGATCCACAGATGATGCATCTTGGTATTCGCAATTTTAAATATGCTTTTAAAGAAATTACTATCGAAAAGGATTGTCGCCGTGCCAATGCAATCAGCGAAGCACAGTTAGCTCCGGTATTTTCCTTTTACAGCCTTGAGGATATCCAAGATAGGCGTTTTATAATACCGGTAAAAACGATTGTCAATGAAAATGCACTCTTCCATAACTATCGCACATTTTCTTTTTCTCCTTCCGATGAGAGTACGCGGCATCTGGATGAAAGAATTAATGCTGTTTTTATTCGTGCTTTGACCGATATTGGATTGCAATATGATCCGAGTGATCCCGACTTTGTAATTCAGACTTATTATAGCTATGAGAGTAACCCATTGTACAAAGCAGATTCACCCACATATGGAAGTTATCAGCCTGTATGGCGATTCGACACAAGGAACAACAGGATGGTGAAGATCCCTCTGTATAATCCTTCCGAAGCAGTTCGCGTGGACGATATCGCCTATAATCTTGAATTTGGATATCGCTTTTATGACAGAAAGTTTATTGAGGCAGGAGATATGATGTTGATTTGGGAAGGTGAAGTGCAGGAGCGTCTGAATAGTCATTACGGCCTGATTGATTATCTGGAAATGAACCTCCCTCTTCTATTGAAGAAATTCCCGAACCCGGGCAATAAGTCATTTGGTACTTATCAGGTGAACTATCTGAAATACAACTATACCGGTATCGGATATAATATGAATGATTTGAGAACCGTGGTGTCGGTAAATCCTGGATCTCCTGCCGCAAAGGCAGGTATTTTACCGGGGGATGTAGTGGTCAATATACAAGGGCAGGATTTTGATCATACCTCTCAAACGCTTACAGAGGGATATCGTCGTTTTATTGCAGAGACCATGAATCTTAGGGATAAAAATAGTCGCTACACCGATTCCAATGGTTTTAAAGATTGTATGTTTTGGGATGTGGCACAATACAATGCGATATCCATAGCTATCGCTAATAACAGGCGCTATAAATCGGCATTTTCTTATCTGTTCAATTTTAATCAGTATATAGATTGGAGTACGCCTGCCTTCATTAATATAGAAATAGTGCGTGATGGTAACGAAATGAGTTTCGTGGTGACTCCTCAAATTACAACGAGTTCGCATATTTTGGCGTATTGATAGTGTCTCAGTATTTAAGTGTGTAAAAATTAAATATTTATTTTTTTCTCCAACTCTAAAGAGATGATGGATGAAAATAATATTGAAAATAAATAGGGAAATATTTGGAAGTTATTCTCCCGATTTGCTATCTTTGTAGCCCTTTCGCTCAAAAAGCGGGATCATTATGGAGATAATGAAACAAGCAGATTGAAATAAAGTAAGTGCAACAATTGAAAATCAGTTCACTAAAGTTAGTCGTTTTCTCGCTATGGCATATTCCAAACAAGTTTGGTCTCTGCTCATTTAGCTTAACGAAAATGTTCCTTTGTTTCGGATGCGAAAAAATATTGAAAAAACTTTCTCAAAAGTTTTGGAGATTAAAAATAAGTCTCTATCTTTGCACCCGCTTTCAGGAAATAAGTCCTGTATGGCGAGAACAAAAAGCGATCTTTAAGATATTTACATCTACGTTTTAGAAGACAAAACAAAGCAGAGTATACAAGTGGCCGGGTTTTTGATATTCCCGGTCAAGATTGGTACCCGTTCAATAAAAATAGGAAAGATATTAAATCGTGAATCCGGGGGTTCCGGGAGAGAGGGGCTTCGGTGTTGTTTGTTTTTCCCACCACGTTTCTTTCGTGGTTGGAATCAGGATTTTCAAGAGAAATACAAAAAACAAATATACAACGAAGAGTTTGATCCTGGCTCAGGATGAACGCTAGCGATAGGCCTAACACATGCAAGTCGAGGGGCATCACATGAAGCAGCAATGCGGAT
>JBAYRG010000305.1:0-4020 GCA_041676805.1 Proteiniphilum sp. | reverse complement strand
CATGGATTGAGGCAGTTGAAGATTGTGAAAGATTTACTGACGCTTTTTAGCCGTGGCAAAGATATGTTGACGGTTGAGCAGGTTATACAGGGGTTGTCGGTAATGAATGAAGGGTACAGAAGGTTGCCTCAATGGGATCAAGAGTATAGTTACAGTCCTAAAGAACGAGTACTGGAGTCGCTATTGACATTGATAGCGCAGGCAAGAGACGAGGAGAACAGCAAAATGCCCTTTATCTATCTGCAGGTGCAATTGTGGATAAGGGAGTTGAGCGGAGTTCAATATACGCTGGAGGAGAAGCCTCAATTTACATTTCGCGACCAGGTAGATGCACAAACAGAGATAAGCGCACTGCCGCCGTGGTATTGTCGTGAGTGTAATTCATCAGGGTGGCTGGGTCTGAAACATGATGGCTCTGATAAGTTCTCAAAGAACATCTCAGATATCTATCGCATGTTTATCAACGATACCCAGACAGATATGGTGAACAAAAGCTTATACTATATACTTCCGGCAAATGAGTTGAGCATAAATGAGCTTAGAATAACGGGATATGAGCCGACAGACTTTGAAGAGATAAGAATTAATCCTGTTACGCTTGCCAAGGTGAGCAAAAATGAAGAGGGATTGGATATTCAGGCAGTGCGTAAGATTGAGGGAGAGAAATCTATATTGACTTGCCCTTGTTGTAATTCTGATAATACAACAACTGTGGTGGGCACTAAAATACCCACATTGAGTTCTATAGCGGTGAGTCAAACCTTGGCTACCGATTTGGACTCGGCAGAGGAGCGCAACCGTAAAGTATTGGCTTTTACCAACTCGGTTCAAGATGCAGCACATCAGGCAGGGTTTGTTGAGAGTAGAAATTATCGATTTACGCTGAGAGCATCTATACAAAAGGTGATAAATGTTTTATTCTACCCTGTACGGTTAAGCGACTTGAGCGATGAGTTTATCAACTATTGGAAACAAAATGCTGATAGTACCGGTGATGATCCACTGAGCGGATATCTATATCGTTTTTTCCCTAAAGATTATGCCGGAAAATTTTCACCCGAAGATTATAAGGAAAAAAATGGGGAGTATAGTGATTTCTTTCTGAAAGAGTTTGATCTGCGGATTCAAAACGAGATATATTCGGAGTTTGGTTTCTTGTCACGCATTGGTCGTACGTTGGAGAAGACCGGTGCTTCATCTGTCTGTTTTGATACCGATGCTTTGGAGCGGAGTTGGGAGGGAATGATTGACTGGCTGAAAAAAAATGATGTGAGTCATACTATAGATAAACCGCAGTTTATACGATTTACAAATATGGTGTTGCATCGTTCCAGAAATAGGGGTGCGATTGGACATGAGTATTTAAGCAAGTTCAGAGAGGAGCGTTGGAGTGTGTGGGATCTGAATTGGCAAAAGGATAGTCGGCACTTTTTAAATCCCACCTATCATGCGAAACGAAGTCGCCTACCCAAACTGTTGACCAATCAACCGGCACGAGGAGGATTAATGGACAGCACACTGACCAAAAGAATGAACTGGCATCACAGCTATTTTATTAAGAGCTTTCAATTGGCCGGTAATAATACAGACTTTATCAATGAGTTTTATGATCAGTGGTTAAAAGCATTGACCGAAGCGGGGTTATTGAATTCTGCCAATAGTGGTGAAATGATCAACTATGCCATTGCTCCCGAAATGATTTGGGTGAAGAAGGATGTGAAAATGTTTTGCTGCGACAAATGTGAGGATATTCTTTATACACAGGATGATAATAAATTAATTGAGGGTGCTTCATGTTTGAGTTATCGCTGCACGGGTAGTTATAAACAGGAGGAACAGGAGGAGTCAAATTACTATAAGGCTGTTTATAACCGTAATCGTTTCCCGCGAATTTATGCGGCTGAGCATACAGGGTTGTTGGCTCGTGAGCCAAGGGAGAAATTGGAGAGTGATTTTAAGGAGCACAATCGATTTAACTCTGTCAACACGCTGATAGCGACAAGTACTCTGGAGATGGGTATTGATATTGGCGATCTGAATACTGCTTATAATAATAGCACACCGCCTCTACCTGCTAACTTTTTACAGCGTGTGGGACGTGCGGGCAGAAAGTCGGGCGCTTCGGTTATTATCAACTTTGTGAAGAACCAAAATCACGACTTATACTATTTTGCCGACCCCACCGAGATGATGGAGGGTGAAGTAAATACGCCCGGTTGCTATTTGGAGGCAAAGGATATTTTGCGCCGACACTTTATGGCATACTGTTTTGATAGCTGGACATCTAACAATCCCGAAACCAATGCCATTCCCATTTTTGTGCGTGATCTTAAGCTTGGAAGCTCTAAGCTGACTGAGCCTAACTTTTTCCCAAATAGAGTTAACAGGTTTATTAAAGACAATAAGGAAGAACTGATTTCCAGATTCTTAGAGCAGTATACTCCTTTGGTACGTGAGCGTGCTTTTAAGCAGATTGCCGATGATTTGGATAATGAATCTTTTTATCACAATTTCCTTGGTCTGTTTGACAAAATAGAGCAGGAGATTGATGAGATAGAGAAAAAAATTAAAGAGTTAAAGGAAGAACAGAGAGAGCTCAATATTTCAAAAAACGATCCTCTATACGCTGAATTCCGAAAAGAGCTGAGTAGTTTGGCAGGTCTTAAAAAATCTATCAATAGTCGCAATCTATTGGAACATCTAACAAATGTGGGAGTGCTGCCAAACTATGCTTTCCCTGAAACGGGTGTAAAGCTGGATGCCACTGTGTGGAAGTCATCGGGAGAGGAAGGCGGCAATGCAAACGGTGAGAGCATACCTTACGAGATTGTGAGACCTGCATCGCAGGCTATAAAGGAGTTGGCTCCTGAAAACTTCTTCTATACACAGGGATATCGTTTCGAGATTTCGGGCATCAACACATTTGATTGGAAAGACGAGGACAACAGTCATGTAAAACGATTTTGCTCGAAGTGCGACAATCTCGTTGACGGATTAAATAAATCGTTGGTTTGCCCCAAGTGCGGCGACGACTCCTGGGGCTCTGCGTCAAATATGCACGATTTTGTTCGGTTGACAGCGGTGAGGTCTTACAACACCTCTTCTAAAGCTAAGTTGGACGATAAAAACGACGACCGCGACAATCAGCTTTACCAGATTATGAACCATGTCAACTATCAACCCGACTCTTCGGAAGGTGCATGGGTCTTAAAAGAGATCCCATTCGGTATTGAGTTTGTGCGAAATGCAACTATAACCACGGTCAACTATGGTCGCCAGGACAGCATCGATTCACGCAGACTAAAGGTGAACGAAAGCGATGTAATGGCAAAGGGGTTCGTTACCTGCCGGCATTGCGGTAAATCGGTTTCGGCAACACACTTTATAAAAGATGCAGAGGGTTTCCACTACGGTTATTGCAAGCATAGAAATAGAAAATATGAAGGCCAAGCGGATGATGTGTTTCGTGAGGTCTATCTTTTCAGGGAGATAAAAACGGAAATATTAAAGATAATTCTACCTGTGCAAGAGTTTAACACCGAAGCGGACATCAGAATGTTTCGGGCAGGATTGGAATTGGGATTGAAGAAATATTTCAAAGGCAATCCGGGCCATATACGCATGATGGATTACAAGGAGTATAATCAACATACGGCACGATTCGACCGTTTCTTATTGCTATACGACACCATACCGGGTGGCTCAGGTTATCTTGAGGAGTTGTTTGACAATGAGAACTTCTCAGAGCTTCTCAGAAACAGTTATGAATCGATACGTGACTGTAGTTGTCAGCAGTTGGGACATGACGGTTGCTATAAATGTATCTACTCTTATGGCAATCAGTACAACCGTGAAGGGTTGAGCAGAGCAAGAGCTGAGTCGTGGTTTGAGAAAATATATAGTCGCACGGGAAGTTGGGAGCGCAACAATCAGGGATTGACACGGGTGACCGATACAGGTCATATCGAGGAGTCGGAACTGGAGGAGAGATTTGTCAATTTACTCTCAAAATGGAGCCTG
>JBAYRG010000304.1:0-4028 GCA_041676805.1 Proteiniphilum sp. | reverse complement strand
TTTACAAATGGCTTACGTTTTATTGGCATATTGGCACATTAATCAATTAGCACATTAGTTTATGCTTGACGGATTAGCGGATTTCGGTTATTGGGGATTATTGCTGGCCTCCTTTCTGGCGGCTACCATCCTGCCACTCAGTTCGGAAGTGGTTTTCATGGCATTGATTGCTGCAGGATCAGATATCTGGAGCAGTATCGGATATGCTACCGTTGGAAATTCCCTTGGAGGGGCAACCTGTTACTATTTAGGGAAGATGGGCAAAACCGAATGGCTGGAAAGATGGTTCAAGATAAAACGGGAGAAGATCGACAGCATGATTCTCCGGCTACAAAAGAGAGGAGCCGTCATGGGATTTTTCGGTTTTCTTCCCGGTATAGGCGACCTGATGCTGGTCGCGTTAGGCTTTATGAGGGCCAATGCATCTATCACAATGATATCGATGACCATCGGCAAACTTTTAAGGTATGTAGTAATCGCTTTCGGCACCGATCGTATCCTCTCATGGTTTTAACCGGTCCATCCCTCATTAGTTCACTATACATTATTCACTATTCACTATTCATTTGCATACATGTCCACCATACTATTTCATGAGATCGTTTTTGGGCCTATCCACAGCAGGCGGTTGGGGATATCGCTCGGCATGAACCTGCTGCCGTATGACGGCAAGCTCTGTTCATTCGACTGTATCTATTGCGAATGCGGATTTAACAAGGATTTCCGTACCAAGACGAAGTTACCCGACCGGGAAAATGTGCGGGCAGCGTTGGAAGATAAGCTGCTCGCACTCCGGCAGGAGGAAGTCACACCCGATGTGATCACCTTTGCCGGGAATGGTGAGCCGACCATGCATCCGGAATTTAGCGGGATTATTGACGATACCATTGCGCTAAGGAACCAATATTTTCCCCATGCCAGGATAAGCGTGCTGACCAACGGTATGCACCTCAACAAACCGGAAGTATTTGAAGCACTGCAAAAGATTGAAAATCCCATCCTGAAACTCGATTCGGCATTCGACAAGACCGTCCGCCTGCTCGACCGCCCCAATGCACCCGGCTATTCGGTAGCCAAACAGGTGGAACGTTACCAACGGTTTGAAGGCGATTTTATCCTGCAGACGATGTTCGTCAGAGGAAAGTTTGAGGGACAGGAAATCGACAACACCACCGAAGAGGAGATTTCAGCATGGATAGAGCTCGTCAGAGCGCTTAATCCCCGCGAAGTGATGATCTACACCATCGACCGGGAAACGCCCGCCAAAGAGCTCGAGAAGGTACCTCTTGACGATCTGCAGAAAATCGCCGACAGGGTAGGGGCGTTAGGTATACAAACAAATGTGGCCGGATAACGTTGTATAGTAAAAAATCATGTCTTCATCCATATCATTGCGCAATGTTGTCCCACGCATGCCCGAATCTCCTTTCACCCAGCCGGTCAACTGGGATATCAACCGTGGCGAGGTATGGGGTATTGTAGGGCGGAACGGAAGTGGAAAATCACTGTTATCGGAATTGATCGGTGGAAAAATCGCGGTTCAATCGGGAGAGATAAAATATCATTTCTTAGAAGATAGGGATAGACAAAATAATCCCCGTTTACCTTCACAGCAGATCCGAAAAATAGAGTTCAATGCAGCCTACTCCCTGCTCGATTACCGTAAACTATTTTACCAGCAACGATTTAATAATTCCGAAAATGAGGAGATACCACTGGTGAGCGAACTGTTACCGGTTGAGAATATCTCCGAAGAGAACCGGCTTATCTTCCATACTTTTCACCTCTTCGACTTAATGGATCGGAAGTTTATCCATTTATCCAGCGGGGAGTTGCGTAAATTTTTAATCGCCCGGGTATTGCTCGATAATCCGAAGATGCTGATCTTCGACAATCCTTTTATCGGTCTGGATAAAGAATCGCGGAAGTCGCTCAACGAGATGTTTGCGTTCCTTCTTACCCGCTGTGATATCCGCCTGTTATTTCTTGCTCCCTCGTTGGAAGAGTTGCCCGCCTGCGCGACACATATCCTGGAAATGAAACAATGTAGAATCAACTACCGCGGTGAGAAATCAGGTTTTACTCCTGAAAGCCGGCCGACAACCGATTCACTGCCCGAAATCAACTGGGATGATTTCACCCTCGAGGAACGAAAATTCGACAGCAGCGAACTGGTATTGATGGAAAATGTGGATATTGCTTATGGAAAACGGATCATCCAAAAAAAGGTGAACTGGAGGATACTGAAAGATGAAAAATGGGCACTGCTGGGACCGAACGGTTCCGGCAAATCGACCCTGCTCAGCTATATCTTTGCCGATAATCCGCAGGCATACGCAAAGGATATACACCTCTTCGGGCGTAAAAGGGGAACAGGGGAGAGCATCTGGGATATCAAACGGCGTATCGGGTTCAGTTCTTCGGAATTACATCTCTACTACAGGGAAAACGTGACTTGCTCGGTGGTAGTCGCTTCCGGTTTTTTCGACAGTATCGGGTTATACCGCAAATGCAATCCACAACAGACTCACCTGGCAGAGAAATTATTGGAAATACTCCATATCTCTCCTCTGAAAGACAGGCCATTCCTGAAAATCTCTTCAGGCGAACAGCGGTTACTCTTCTTCGCAAGGGCCCTTATCAAAAATCCGGAATTGCTGATCCTCGACGAGCCTTTCCATGGATTAGATCCCTATAACAAAGCACGGTGTACATCCATCGTGGAGTCTTTTGCACGCCAAGCCGGCAAATCCCTGATCTACGTAACCCACCATGAAGAAGAGATCCCCGATTGTATCGATCATTGCATGCAGTTGTAGCCCTATCAAACAAAGAGCCGTCCGGAACTGTTCACTATATACACCCATCCACATACAAGTAGGAGTTTGAGGGAGATTTTATCCGCTCATAGACGTAGCATGGATTAATAGATAAATCAAAATACAATGGATAAATCAATGAAGAGAACAGTAAACAATAGACAAATTAATACACGAGAGCAAGTAATGAAAATTGCGATTTTATCGCCCATCGCATGGAGAACACCACCCAGAGAATACGGCCCGTGGGAGCAGGTAGCGTCCAACGTTGCCGAAGAATTGACACAAGCCGGGATGGATGTTACTCTTTTCGCCACAGGTGATTCCATAACGAAAGCCGCCCTCGAATCGGTCTGTAAGACTGGATATGCCGAAGACCCCTCGGTCAACGCCAAAGTATGGGAATGCCTGCATATCAGCCACCTGATGGAACAAGCACACAAGTTCGACATCATACATAATCATTTCGACTTCCTGCCTCTCACTTACTCACAATTGACAGATACTCCCATGGTCACCACCATCCATGGTTTTTCTTCGCCTGATATCCTGCCGGTTTACAAAAAATATAATGACAGCAGTTATTATGTGTCTATCAGCAATTCCAACCGTAGCCCCGAACTCCACTATACTGCCACTGTCTACAACGGCATACATACCGAAGATTTTAGGTTCAACGACTCACCGGACGATTACCTGCTGTTTTTCGGCAGGATCCATCCCGACAAAGGTACGCGGGAATCCATCGAAATTGCCCGACAGGCAAAACGCCGCCTTATCATCTCCGGACCGGTGCAGGACGAAGACTACTTCTGTGAACAGGTGAGTCCTTTCATCGATGGCGACCAGGTGATCTATATGGGCAACTCCGGACCCGAACAGCGCAACCGGCTGCTGGGCCATGCCTATGCCCTGTTACACCCCATCTCTTTCGACGAGCCCTTCGGGTTGAGCGTCGCCGAAGCCATGCTGTGCGGGACGCCTGTCATCGCCTTCAATCGAGGCTCGATGCCCGAACTGGTCCGGGACGGCAAGACCGGCTTCCTCGCCGCCGGGGTAGATGAGGCGGTTGAGGCGGTGAGGCAGATCCCAGCCATTGACCGGAATTATTGCCGCTCTTGGGCAGAAAACCGTTTCAGCGATAAAGAAATGGTAAGAAACTATATCGATGTATATGAAAACATATTACAATCACGCGGAAAAGCCGAA
>JBAYRG010000303.1:0-4036 GCA_041676805.1 Proteiniphilum sp. | reverse complement strand
TGTCTATTATCTACGTTGAGTATTGGTCCGTATCAAAATATTTTGCCTTATCAGAACCAGACAATTTGATTTTGTCATACGAACTTATCTCAACAACCTATAAAAATCTAAGTAGCAAAATACCGTAGACTCGGAACTTTGCCACTTTTCCCTCGGCTTTCACTAAATTTCCATAATTCAGGATGCGCCTCGGAAAATCTCAAACAAGTTTGGTTTTTCTCTCGGCTTTCACTAAATTTTCATAATTCAGGATGCGCCTCGGAAAATCTCAAACAAGTTTGGCTTTTCTCTCGGCTTTCACTAAATTTCCATAATTCAGGATGCGCCTCGGAAAAACTCAAACGAGCTTGGTTTTTCTCTCGGCTTTCACTAAATTTGCACCTTCAAATAGAGCCTCAAATAAATGAGGTATTAGTTTGTCCATTAATCGAATTTCAAAATATGTCAAAGCAATTCAAACGTACGCTTATCACATCGGCGCTGCCGTATGCGAACGGACCCGTGCACATCGGACATCTGGCCGGAGTATATGTCCCTGCCGATATCTATGCCCGTTACTTGCGCCTGAAAGGGGAAGAGGTCCTTTTTATCGGTGGTTCCGACGAACATGGAATTCCTATCACCATCAAAGCCCGTAACGAGGGAGTTACCCCTCAAGATATCGTGGATCGTTACCATACGCTCATCAAGAAGTCGTTCGAAGAGTTTGGCATCACATTCGACATCTACTCACGCACCACATCGGATATCCACAAGAAAACAGCATCCGATTTCTTTCGAACCCTTTACGACAAGGGTGAATTTAACGAACAGGAGAGCGAACAATATTATGATGAAGAAGCCGGACAATTTCTCGCCGACCGTTATATCACCGGCACCTGCCCCCATTGTGGCAATGAAAAAGCATATGGCGACCAGTGCGAACAATGCGGCACATCGCTTAGCCCTTCCGATCTGATCAATCCAAAATCGACACTCAGTGGCAGCAAGCCCGTGATGAGAAAAACAAAGCACTGGTACCTGCCCCTGGATAAACATGAAGCGTGGCTGCGCCAATGGATACTCGAAGACCACAAAGAATGGAAGACAAACGTGTATGGACAGTGCAAATCGTGGCTCGACCTGGGACTACAACCGCGTGCCGTGAGCCGTGACCTCGACTGGGGCGTGCCTGTACCGGTGGAAGGTGCCGAAGGGAAAGTGCTCTACGTGTGGTTTGACGCGCCTATCGGATATATCTCCAACACCAAGGAGCTTTTACCCGATTCATGGGAAAAATGGTGGAAAGAGGAAGAAACCAAATTAGTACACTTCATTGGGAAAGACAATATCGTTTTCCACTGTATCGTATTCCCCGCCATGCTGAAGGCCGAGGGTTCCTTTATCCTGCCGGAAAACGTACCGGCCAACGAATTCTTGAACCTCGAAAACGACAAGATCTCCACATCCCGCAACTGGGCGGTATGGTTGCATGAATACCTGGAAGAGTTTCCCGGCAAGCAGGATGTCCTGCGATATGTGCTCACCGCCAATGCTCCTGAGACCAAGGACAACGATTTCACCTGGAAAGATTTTCAGGCACGCAACAACAACGAGTTGGTGGCCGTTTTGGGTAATTTCGTGAACCGTGCCTTGGTGCTTACCCAAAAATATTTCGACAACAAAGTGCCGGCACCCGGGGAACGGACCGAATACGATCGTGAAACAATCGCCGAAGCAGGTAAGATAAAGGCGGCTGTGGAACACAACCTCGAAAACTACCATTTCAGGGAAGCCCAGAAAGAGGCGATGAACCTCGCGCGCATCGGCAATAAATACCTGGCGGACTCGGAACCGTGGAAGACGGCCAAAACCGATATGGGACGGACAGCCACCATCCTCAACATCGCATTGCAGATCACGGCCAACCTCGCCATCGTTTTTGAACCGTTCCTGCCTTACTCGTCGGCAAAGATTAGAACTTTTATCAACAAGGAAAATCTTGAGTGGAATAATTTAGGCAATTTCAACCTGCTTACGGAAGGAGATACACTGGGCAACTCCGCCTTGTTATTCGAGAAAATTGAAGACGAGGTGATAGAAAAACAGCTCCAAAAACTGCTCAACACAAAGAAAACCAATGAGGCAAACGAACAGAGGGCAAAACCGATAAAAGAGGCTATCCAATTCGATACGTTTGAGAAAATGGATATCCGCGTGGGAACAGTGCTGGAATGTGAGAAAGTACCCAAGACCGATAAATTACTCCGTTTCCTGCTCGACGACGGACTGAAGAAACGGACAATCCTCTCGGGTATTGCGGCTTATTATCCGAATCCCGAAGAGTTGATCGGCAAACAGGTCTGCTTTATTGCCAACCTCGAACCGAGGAGAATGCGAGGCCTGCTCTCCGAAGGGATGATCCTTTCGGCCGAAAATACGGATGGAAGCCTCGCGTTGGTCGCACCCACGAAAGATGTGCTGCCGGGAAGCCAGGTTGTTTAATTGACAAAAAAATTGGTTATTTTTAACACGGTTAAAAGTAACGTTTTTCCGCTATTTACATCATGATAATAACAGTACGGCACTCACCACCCAATAAGGGGAGACGAATTCGTACTATTCCAAGGAAGAGACGAATTATAGTAAAACCCTAAAAACGATTTTTATGAAGAAACAAGCTATTCTCGCTATCGCATTGTTGATAAGCTTTGCTGCTTTTTCCCAGAAGACATACCGGGTGATGGGTTGGAAGATATCGAAAGATATGCCGCAGAACGAACTGAAATTAAACCTGCCAACCACCATTTTCTATTCTTTTTCCGAGATTACTTATGAGCGTATCTTAAGTGCTGATTTCAGCGTGGGAGGATCGTTAGGTGTGGCATTAGAACCAGATAGATATCTTCCTTCAGGAATTATCAAATGAACTTGAAAGAAAATCGGCAAATGGATCAAAAATAATGAATTTTGCCGGAATATGGAGTGATTTTCCTGAAGAGGATTTTCAAGAGTTACTGCAAGTTGCGGAAGAAAACAGGAATATATTATTTAACCGAAATATAGAATTATGAAACAGGCATTACACATGACATGACACTTATTACTAACAATACACTTCATTTTCAAAATATCAAAGGATTACGTTTAAATAATTGGGTGAAATAAATTTATACCGGAAAGAATTGAAGTAAAAAATAGGATTTTCATGGAATAATCTGTTAATTTTGTGGTCAAAGCAATAAACGGTAATCGATTTAACGATTCAACATTTGAACGTTAATACAAAGAAACAGAACAATCATATGAAGAACTCTTTTGATTTCAAAAAATTTCTACCCGACCTGATGGTGATCACGGGATTCATCCTGATCTCATTTATCTATTTCGCTTCGGCGGTGATGGACGGGCGTGTAATTGCCCAGAGCGACTCTCTGGCCGCCGTAGGACAGGGACAGGAACAACGCGATTACATGGAACGCCACGACGGGAAACGGACAAGGTGGAACCTCTCCATGTTCAGCGGAATGCCCTCTTACCAGATGAGCCCTACCTACGACTCATCCAAACCTCAGGATGCGGTCAAAAAGGCCTATACCCTCTTCCTTCCCAATTACGTGGGATTGGTATTTATCATGTTACTCGGATTTTATATCCTGATGCGCGCACTGAAGGCATCCCCGCTGTTGAGTGCATTGGGAGCCGTTATCTGGGCTTTCTCCTCCTACTTCTTCATCCTTATCGCCGCAGGACATATCTGGAAATTTGTCACCCTCGCCTATATCCCGCCAACAATAGCCGGAATGATCTATATCTACCGGAAAAAATATCTTCTGGGCGGACTACTCTTCATGCTCTTTGTCGCCTTCCAGATATCCTCCAATCACCCTCAAATGACCTACTATTTCCTGTTCGTCATGCTCTTTATAGCAATCGCCTTTCTGGTGGAAGCTGTCCGAAAAAAGGAGTTGGCCGGTTTTCTAAAATCGACGGCGGTACTGGTGGTGGCGGGAGCTGTCGGGATAGCCTCGAATGCGAGCAGCTTGTACCACACCTA
>JBAYRG010000302.1:0-4041 GCA_041676805.1 Proteiniphilum sp. | reverse complement strand
GTTCGACACATCCGTGATATGTTGTTCGCCGCGGGTGAGTTGCCACACCAGCCACGTGTCCACCGTTCCGAAAGCAAGTTCACCACGATTGGCCTTGTCCCTTGCACCGGGTACGTTGTCCAGTATCCATTTTATTTTGGTGGCACTGAAATAAGCGTCGATGACCAAGCCGGTTTTTTCCCGGATAAAAGAAATTAGCCCCTCGTTTTTCAAATTATCACAATATCCCGATGTCCGGCGATCCTGCCAGACAATGGCATTATAAATCGGCTCGCCGGTTTTCCGATTCCAGACAAGGGTGGTTTCTCGTTGGTTGGTGATGCCAATGGCTGCAATGTTGGTGCCATTGATACCAATTTTGGTGATAGCTTCGGCAATAACCGACGCTTGCGACGACCATATTTCGTAAGGATCGTGCTCCACCCATCCGCTTTGGGGGAAAATTTGCGTGAACTCTTTCTGTCCGATGGCGCATATTTCGCCTTTGTGGTTGAAAACGATTGCCCGCGAGCTGGTTGTGCCTGCATCGAGAGCCAAAATGTATTTCTCTTCCATGAGCTAATTAGTTTAATTTTCAACAGGTTATATTTCTCTCTGAATTGTTGATTAAGGATGTAACGTTTTTCTCTTTTTCACCTCTTATAAGAGGTCGAATACAATTGTGGGGGAGCATTAAAGTATACTCCATCTACAACTATGGTCAATCAGAATGTGACAGTGACCATACGGATAGATGCCGAATTCTTTTTTAATTGATCTGCAAAGAATGAGGGTAAATATTTTAGTCATATGAAATCACTTCTCCTATCTTTCAAAAAATTTCGGTATACTTATGACAATAAGGCATAGTGCCTTTATATTCATAATATTGCTGATGGTAATCCTCTGCCTTCCAAAAAGTGGAAGCTGGTTTCAGCATGGTGGCTACTCTATATCCCTTTTTTGTCAATATATCGATATACTTTTTCGCGATAGCTTTCTCTGAAGGATCGGAATAGAAAATGCAGGATAGATACTGCGGTCCTATATCCGGTCCTTGCCCGTTGGTCTGGGTGAAGTCGTGAGTTTCGAAGAAAAGCTTCACCATCTCGTCATAAGATGTCTCTGCAAGATTGTAAATCACCTCTGTCGTTTCCAGATGACCGGTATTTTTCTGACATACTTGTTGGTAGGTGGGGTGTTCCACATGGCCGCCCATAAATCCTACAGAGGTCTGTGTCACGCCCGCAGCCTTCATAAAAAAGTATTCCGTCCCCCAGAAGCATCCCGAAGCGAAATAGGCTCTCGCAAGTCCCTCCTTTTTTGTGGGGACAAATTTCATCGAGATAGAATTCACACAGTGGCGTGTTTGTTTAGAGGTAAACCCTTCACCTAAGAAAACATGGCCTAGATGCGCTCCGCAGTTACTACAGACGATCTCAGTACGACGACCGTCTGCATCCCGCACACGTTTTACGGCACCCTCGATCTCGTCGTCGAAAGAGGGCCATCCACAATCCGACTCGAACTTATCTTCCGATCGGTAGAGTGGAGCGTCACATCGCTTACAATAATATATTCCCGCTACCTTGTTATCCACATACTTACCCGTAAAAGGGCGTTCTGTTCCCTTATGAATAATCACTCTCTCCTCTTCCGGGGTCAATCTATTGTAGTTCATCACTTCATTTTTATTTTTTGAATTTGCCGAATCTCCCTGATTACCCTGTCCACATGCAGTGAAAAGAATGAGGGTAAACAGAAACATCAGATATGTTTTCTTTATCATCACATCAATTATTAGCCCTTTCATAGAATCAAAGGTAGAAACATTCTGTAAATTTCGTAACTTTGCAGACTTAAAAATCGATAAATCAAATATAGAATAAAATGGATATGATTTTCACTCCCGATCTTCCTTATAAAGTAGCCGATATTTCGCTGGCCGAATTCGGAAGGAAAGAAATAGATATAGCAGAGCATGAAATGCCCGGCTTAATGGCCATAAGGAAGAAGTATGCTTCGGAAAAGCCTCTGAAAGGTGCCCGTGTGATGGGGTCGCTACATATGACCATCCAGACGGCTGTACTGATAGAAACTTTGGTGGAATTAGGTGCCGATGTGCGTTGGGCCAGTTGTAATATTTTCTCCACACAGGATCATGCTGCCGCTGCTATAGCTGCTACAGGAGTTCCAGTATTCGCTTGGAAAGGTGAAACGTTGGAAGAGTATTGGTGGTGCACCGAGATGGCATTGCGCTTCCCCGATGGGGAAGGGCCTAACCTGATTGTAGATGATGGTGGTGATGCGTCGCTGCTGGTGCATATGGGGTATCAGGCTGAAAACGATGCGTCAGTCATTGATAGGAAGGGAGCCAATCGTGAAGAGCAGGCTATCCTGGATACATTGAACCGGATCCTGAAGGAAGATGGTCAACGTTGGCATAGGACCATCGCCGGGATGAAAGGTATCTCCGAAGAGACTACCACCGGTGTGCACCGCCTGTATCAGATGATGGAAAGGGGTGAATTGCTGGTTCCAGCCATTAACGTAAACGACTCAGTGACCAAATCGAAGTTCGATAACCTCTACGGTTGCCGTGAATCGCTGGCGGATGGCATCAAACGGGCTACAGATGTGATGATTGCCGGTAAGGTGGTCGTAGTGCTCGGCTATGGTGATGTAGGTAAGGGTTGTGCCCATTCGATGCGTACTTACGGTGCACGGGTAATCGTTACCGAAATCGATCCTATTTGCGCACTACAGGCAGCGATGGAGGGCTTTGAGGTGACCACCATGATAGAAGCGGTAAAAGAAGGCAATATATTTGTCACCACTACCGGAAACCGGGATGTGATCACCATCGATCATATGCGGCAGATGAAAGATCAATCTATTGTCTGCAATATAGGCCATTTCGATAATGAGATACAGGTGGACCGTCTGACGAATTATCCTGGAATTAGACATCTGAATATCAAGCCGCAGGTAGATAAATATACTTTTCCGGCTGGCAATTCTCTCTTTTTGCTTGCAGAAGGGCGTCTGGTGAATCTGGGCTGTGCAACTGGTCATCCCTCATTTGTGATGAGCAATTCGTTTACCAACCAGATGCTGGCGCAGATTGACCTCTGGAAAAATAATTATGAAATAGGCGTTTATCGCTTGCCAAAACATCTGGATGAAGAGGTGGCCAGACTCCATCTTGAGAGGATTGGTGTGAAGCTGACCTCCCTTACACCAGAACAGGCCGACTATATTGGTGTGCCGGTAGAAGGTCCTTACAAGCCGGAACATTATCGGTATTAAAAATTGATTTGAAGATCCCAATAAATTGGAACAAGTTATTCCGATTTATCGGAAAATAGTAATGATTCACTTATTTTCAAATCTGGAATTTCGATTTATACATGCATAGAATAAAAATACAAGAAAATTAGTCTGGGAACCATTTCGGTTTTAGCGATTTAGCTGACAAAGAAGAAAAAACCTGCTTTTTTATGGCTTTTTAGGTTGCATAATTAAAATAAAGATTTTATCTTTGCACTCGCTTTTGCAAGAAAGCATTCAGGTAGATTCGCTAGCTCAGCAGGTAGAGCACATCCCTTTTAAGGATGGGGTCCTGGGTTCGAGCCCCAGGCGGATCACTGGAAAGAGTCAAACCCTGATAATCGATTGATTATCAGGGTTTATTCTTAGTCGCAAAAGGGTTCGAACCCTTGATGTGTAATTTCAGAACTCCTGATCTGTCGCAATCTATATCTATCCCTCCCGGGGACCCGGAGCCGCAAGCGGAATGAAGAACCGGAACTGCTGATGATCATCTGCTTCAACCGGAACGAACAGTCGTTCCTCAATTACAGGGAACGTTGGCAGGTCGAGCATACATCATAACCATGAAATCAGCTCAGACAAACAGAATAAGAACAATCTGACAGTAACCGACAACAAAGCCCCCGCAGGATTTTACTCTCGCGGGGGCTCACTGTAAAGATTGGCGGCTACCTGCTCTCCCACATGATCTGCAGTACCATCGGCGCCATCGGGCTTAACTTCTCTGTT
>JBAYRG010000301.1:0-4050 GCA_041676805.1 Proteiniphilum sp. | reverse complement strand
GAAACCCCCTTTATTTATAGTGCAAATATAACGATTTTCCAGCTAATCCCAAAATGTCAAAGAACCTTTTTTATCACGCTGTTAGCAAGGGGGCGAATCGAATCCCTTAACTAAACGACATTGGTTTATAACGAGGGACAGTAATTCAGCGTAAAAAATGATCCCTGAATCGCTGACGAAGAGTTTTTTTATTCTGTTCCATCGAAAATTCGTACTTTTGTAGTTATGCAAAAATCCGAAAGAAATAGTAACCCCGACCTTCTCAGCCATCTGAACGAAGCACAACGGGATGCCGTGGCGTTTTGTGACGGGCCATCGCTGGTGATCGCCGGTGCAGGATCGGGAAAGACAAGGGTACTCACCTATAAGATCGCCTACCTGCTGGAACAAGGGCTCCCACCCTATTACATCCTGGCACTCACCTTCACCAATAAGGCGGCACGCGAGATGAAATCACGTATTGCCGATCTGATGGGAGAAAAAAGGACACGCCGGCTTTGGATGGGTACCTTCCACTCGATCTTCGCACGTATATTGCGCAATGAAGCGGAAGCCATCGGTTTTCAGTCCAATTTCACTATCTTCGATTCATCCGACTCCGGCAATCTGATCAGATTGATTATCAAGGAGATGCAACTGGACGACAAGCTATACCGCCCGGGAGCGGTACACGGACAGATATCAAGGGCGAAAAACAGCCTGATCACACCTGCCATGTATGCAGCCAACGCCGAAATCATACAGTACGACCGGATGGCAAAAAGGCCGCAGCTCTTCGAAATATACCAGCGCTATCAGAACAGGCTCCGTTCGGCCAACAGCATGGATTTCGACGACTTGCTGATGTACACCAACATCCTGTTCCGCGACCACAAAGAGGTACTGGAGAAATACAGGAACCAGTTCCAATATATATTAGTAGACGAATACCAGGATACCAACTTTGCCCAGCATCTCATTGTAAAGCAATTGGCTGAAGTCCATCACCGTATATGTGTGGTGGGCGACGACGCACAAAGCATCTACTCATTCAGGGGTGCCAATATCGACAATATCCTGAAATTCAAGTCGAATTTCCCCAATACACAAACCTTTAAACTGGAACAGAATTACCGTTCTACCCAGAATATAGTAAACGCTGCCAACAGCCTGATCAAAAAGAACAGTGAACAGATATTCAAAAATGTGTTCTCGGAGAATGAAGAGGGTGAGAAGATAGAAATCAAAAGTGCCTTTTCCGATTTTGAAGAAGCACTGATCGTCTCCAACAAAATTGCCCGGATGCGGATGGAAAAACATGCCGGCTATAGCGACTTCGCCATCCTCTACCGCACCAACTACCAGTCGCGCGCTTTTGAAGAAGCGCTGAGGAAGAACAACATCCCCTACAGGATTTACGGGGGATTGTCGTTCTACCAACGCAAGGAGATCAAGGATATCATCAGCTACTTCCGACTGATTGTTAATCCGAACGACGAAGAGGCCTTCCGCCGCATCATCAATTATCCGGTACGGGGTATCGGTGCCGTGACGGTAGCCAAAATCACCTCGACCGCACAACTCCATAATGTGAGCCTATGGGAAGTGATTGCCAACCCCTTGGAATACAATCTGGATGTAAATATGGGGACGACAAAAAGAGTGGAAGGTTTTTACTCCCTCATACAGGATTTTATCGATAAGAAAGAAACCATAAATGCCTTCGAACTGGCACAGGAGGTGATCAAACACAGCGGTATCGCCAAAGAGGCTTACGACGATATGACACCCGAAGGGATGAGCCGTACACAGAACATGCAGGAGCTACTCAATGCGATCAACGAATTTGTGGAGACACAACAGGAGCAGGGTGAAGAGCATATCCGTCTGTCAGACTTTCTCTCGGAAGTGTCGTTGCTCACCGACCAGGATACCGACCAGGATACCGACAACGAACGGGTAACGCTGATGACGGTTCATTCTGCCAAAGGGTTGGAATTCGACCACCTGTTTGTAGTGGGGATGGAAGAAGACCTCTTTCCATCTGCCATGGCAAAATCAGAGGTGCGTGGATTGGAAGAGGAGCGCCGCCTCTTCTATGTGGCGATCACCCGGGCAAAAAAGAGCTGTACCATCACCTATGCGAAAAGCCGATTCAGGAACGGACAGACCAATCCCGCGGCTCCCAGCCGGTTCCTGAAAGATATCGATCCTTCTTATATCGAAGGTGGGGAAAATGAACATTTTCCCGGCAAGGCCCCTGCAGATGATTTCTGGGGGTCAATGCGGGAGCAAAGGGAACAAAGGGAACAACGAGTCCAAAATGAGGGTTACACCCGAACTCCTATTGTCCCAAAAAGAGTAGTGCCGGTACAGCGGAGTGTGGCTTCTCCCACTCCTTTATCCCAAGAAGCACAGGTACTGGAGGTGGGGAATGTAATAGAGCACGAACGATTTGGGCGCGGGGTGGTTACCTCCATCGAGATGAGCGGCAACGATCGCCGTGCTTTTGTGGAATTTGAGTCCGCTGGAAAGAAACAGCTGTTACTCAAATTCGCCAAATTTTCTATCGTAAAATAAATTCTTATACAAATAACTTATTGGTCGTTTTTTCTAACATTGGAAAATAGTAACAGAATTTTTCTGTAACAAGAGATTTGATTTATAAAATAAAAACTGTATATTTGAAAAGTTTTTTTAATATACTTATCGAATGAAAATAATCAATCACAACGAGTTACAAGATAACACGACGATGTATTTTGATCTCGCAAGAACCGAAGATATAATTATTAGAAGAGGAAAAGACGAAACGTTCAATATATATAATAAGTCGTGAAGAAAAAATATTTTTAGTCCGTTATATCAGTAACAACCATACAATTGCACATTTATTATAACAACCTAAATCCACAATTAATCATTCCTTAAATTCCAAGCAGCACTTTTTCTCCGTTACTTCCTCCGAACAACATGTCGGTCGGTTTTTCCAATAACTGTTTAACCCTGACTAAAAAACCGACAGACTCACGGCCATCGATTACCCGGTGGTCATACGACAACGCCACATACATCATGGGACGGATCACAACCTGGCCATCGATAGCGACGGGACGCTCCAGGATATTATGCATCCCCAATATGGCGGATTGGGGCGGATTGATAAGAGGTGTGGACATCATAGAACCAAACACACCGCCATTGGTCACGGTAAACGTGCCACCACTCATTTCGGGGATAGAGATCCTGCCGCTACGGGCTTTTCCCGCAAGTTCCTCAAGCGCACGCTCTATTTCGGCCAACCCCAAGCTTTCCACATTACGGATCACCGGTACCATCAATCCTTTGGGTGTACTCACGGCAACCGATATATCAGCATAGTCATAGGTGACAATATTCTCTCCGTCTAACATGGCGTTTACACTGGGGAACTCCCGCAAGGCAATAGAACAGGCTTTCAGGAAGAAAGACATAATTCCCAGCTTAATCCCCTGTTTTTCCACGAACAGAGGTTGGTATTTTTTTCGCAAGTCCATGATGGACTTCATGTCCACCTCGTTGAAAGTGGTCAACATGGCCGTCTCGTTCTTCACCGCCACCAACCGCTCACTCAATTTCCGTCGTAGTGAACTCATCCGTTCACTTTTCGACTCCCTGGTAATGGCTTTTTTCAAACCGTTTGAGCCGATCGCAATTGCTTCTCCTCCTGCCGATACGGCCATAGCCGCCTCTACATCCTCACGTTTTAACCGTCTCAAACCGTTGATCACATCCTCTACCGACAGCCCGTTCTCATCCATCACTTTCTTGGCCAACGGAGTGATTTTTATTTTATCATAGCTCATCGCTTCAACGGGAATATTCACCGGAGAGAGCGGCTGTTTTTGTCCGGCATCAATACTCTCCCGCCCGCCCATAGTTTCCGTGGCGGGCCTGTCTTGCGCCGGAGAGACATCTTCAACAGGAGACGATTTCACTTCCTTCGCCGGTGCCGCAGGCACTTCCGGTTGCACCGAGGTATCGATAGTACAAGCCACGGCACCCACCTCTAGCGATTCTCCTTCTTCGGCT
>JBAYRG010000300.1:0-4059 GCA_041676805.1 Proteiniphilum sp. | reverse complement strand
TAATCGTATGAAAATACTAACGTCGGAGCAAATCCGGAAGATAGATGCCGAAACAATTGAACGGGAGGGGATATCGTCGCTTGGATTAATGAAGCGGGCCGCCACTGCGTTCTACCATTTTATCATAGAGAGATATACCAACAAAAACAGGAGAGTAGTTATTTTTGCCGGGGTCGGCAATAATGGGGGCGATGCATTGGTGGTAGCTCGTCTGTTGCACAAGTCGGGCTATCCGGTAAAAACCTGTATGGTGGAGTTCAGCGACCGTTATACCGAAGATTGTACCCATAATATCCGGCGTGTGAAAGCGGAGAATGTCTCTTATAAAAAGATTGTGCATAAAGAGGATATCCCTGATCTGGAACCATTCGATATGGTGATCGACGGTATATTTGGTACGGGATTGTCGAGGGAGGTGAGCGGGATAGCCGCCGATGTGATTAACCGGATCAATGAGAGCGGGAAGGAAATAATCAGTATTGATGTGCCGAGTGGTTTGTTTACTGGCCGAAAAACGGAACTGGCGGTGAAAGCGACAGAAACGGTCACTTTTCAAATTCCTAAGTTATCGCTCTATCTTCCGGAAAATGCCGCATTTACCGGGAATGTACATATTCTGAATATAGGCTTAGACGAAACAGCTATCGCCGAAGCGGAAACCCATATATATCTGATAGAAGCAAAGGATGTTAAAAAGATGCTGAAACCGCTTCCCAAATTTGCCCATAAAGGAACCCAGGGACATGCACTGATCATTGGTGGTAGCCTTGGCAAGTGCGGATCGGTCTTCCTGGCATCGAAAGCGGCCTTGAAGAGTGGCTGCGGACTGGTTACAGCCTATCTTCCCCAATGTGGTGTTGGGGCGATGCAATCTTATTTTCCCGAAGCGATGGTGATG
Source organism: Proteiniphilum sp. (assembly GCA_041676805.1). GTDB lineage: Bacteria > Bacteroidota > Bacteroidia > Bacteroidales > Dysgonomonadaceae > Proteiniphilum. Next base: position 3,161 of record JBAYRG010000300.1, on the reverse strand, counting down.
GAGGACAAGGGCGCCGGTCATATCACCTCTATCAATTATGAGCTGAAACCCGATGCGATTGGTATAGGGGTGGGGATGGGCTTGCACGAAGAGACCGCACAGGCGATGTATCACTTCCTGAGAAAAAATGCTGCTCCCCTGGTGGTGGATGCCGACGGGCTGAATATCCTTTCCCTCCATCCTGAGTGGTTTGCATTATTGCCCGAAGGAACCATTCTCACTCCTCATCCGAAAGAACTCCAACGGTTGATAGGAGAATGGCGTGACGATTATGATAAAATAGAGAAAACAAAGCTGTTTGTACAAAAATATAGAGTAATTGTGGTGATAAAGGGAGCCTATTCACTGATCATATACGGAGAAGGAATATATGTAAACAGCAGTGGCACACCGGCATTGGCCACCGCGGGGAGCGGTGATGTGTTGACAGGGATAATTACTGGCTTGCTGGCACAGGGTTATCCACCATCAGAAGCCGCAAAGATAGGGGTCTTCCTGCATGGAATGACTACTGATATTACCGGAGATACAATTCATCCGCGTAGCTTTGTGGCTTCGGATATCATTGAAAATATAGGGAATGTGTACAGGATAATAGAAAAAAAGAGTTGATCTGTTTGGGTTTTACGAATTAATTATGTAATTTTGCACCTCAATTTGCCAATAGGCCGGAAAAGAGGCTGCGACGCGCGGCCCGCCTCAGGCGTGTAACTTCAGGTTATTTTTATTATGTACGTCATTGTAGACATTCAGGGTCAACAGTTTAAAGTTGAACAAGACCAAAAATTATTTGTCCACAGGATCAACGCCGATCAGGGTGCTGAGGTGGAATTCGAGAAAGTGATGCTCGTAGATAAGGATGGTGCCGTAACAGTAGGCGCACCGGTTATCGATGGAGCGAAAGTGGTAGTGGAAGTCCTTTCCCACGTGAAAGGCGACAAGGTCCTTGTCTTCAAGAAGAAAAGAAGGAAAGGCTACCGGAAACTGAACGGTCACCGTCAACAGTTTTCGCAAGTGAGAGTAAAAGAGATTATTGCTTAATCAGTTAAAATCAGAAGGAAATGGCACATAAGAAAGGTGTAGGTAGTTCCAAGAACGGCCGCGAATCGGAAAGTAAACGATTGGGCGTGAAAATATTCGGTGGTGAAATGGCGAAAGCCGGTAATATCCTGGTGCGTCAGCGCGGGACAGCTCACCATCCCGGAGAGAATGTGGGTATTGGCAAAGACCATACCTTGTTTGCACTGGTAGACGGTGTGGTGGTTTTCCGTAAAAAGAGAGACAACCGCTCATTCGTATCGGTACAACCGAAAGTACAGGCAGAAGCTTAACAGCAATTGCCTTTGGTATCCCGGTAAGCGGGAGTTTGAACCATAAAATATAATTTTTTAGTTGATAAAAACAGCCTGCTTTCCAAAGTATGGTTGTTTTTATTTTTTTGTATATCGCTATATGCAGTTGACTCCCGAACAAAAGCAGTTTATTCTGATGCATGAGCGCGAAGATGTCCGCAAGACGGCATTGCGTTTTGTGCGGGACGATATGCCGTTGTTGTTGGCGCAGATTGCAGGGCGGCAAATGGCGGAAAAGAAAATCCCTTTGTGGTATGCGGAGAGAGATATCATCTATCCTCCGCATCTCTCTCTGGAACAGTCGTCGTCGGAGCTGACCGCCCGTTACAAGTCTTCACTGGTTTCGGGAAACAGTGACAAGAAACTCAATTTCGCATCTGTTGAGCCTATTGACCCTTATCCGGTGGAGTGGAAAAATAACCACTTCGCCGATTTGACCGGAGGCATGGGAGTCGATTTCTCATTCATATCGCCTCATTTCCGGAATGCGGCCTATGTGGAGCAGGATCAGGAATTATGCCGGATTGCGGAGCATAATTTCGGAGTATTGGGATTGACAAATGTTTCGCTGCATTGTAGCGACGCGGAGAGTTTCCTGAAAGGGATATCTCCGCTCGATTTTATCTATCTCGATCCTTCACGGCGGGATGAGAGCGGGCGGAAACTGTTCAGGATAGAGGATTGTACTCCGAATCTGTCGGAAATAAAAACCTTATTGTTTGAAAGGAGTGATAACGCCATGGTGAAATATTCACCCATGTTGGATATCTCTCTGGCAGTGAAGACCCTTTCTTGCGTGAGGGAAGTGCATATTGTGTCAGTGGAAAATGAATGCAAGGAACTGCTTTTCCTGTTATCGAAAAAAGATGAGACTGTTGAGACTGCAACTGAGCCGTTGTTTGTGGCTGTAAACCTTAAGAAAGCAGGTGGAAAAGAGTGCTTTTCTTTTACCATGGAGCAGGAGCAAAAAGCAACAATTCCTTTTGCCAATGAACCGGGGCATTACTTATATGAACCCAATGCATCCATCCTGAAAGCGGGTGCTTTTAAGTCGGTGGCAGCGCTCTATAATCTTCAAAAGCTGCATATCAACAGCCATTTATATACTTCGGATAAATTTGTGAAGGATTTTCCCGGACGAATTTTTAAGATGGAGACTTTCTTTATTCCTAACAAGAAAAACACAAAGAGCTTTTCACAGGAAACGAAAAAAGCGAATATTACTGTCCGCAATTTCCCGATGACCGTCGCCGAAATCCGCCGTAAAACCGGATTGCAGGATGGTGGTGATACCTACCTGTTTGCTACCACACTCTCCGATGAACGGAAAGTGTGGATCGTCTGCAGGAGAATGTTGTCCTGAATTTGTAACCGGTCGTATCTATTTCTATGTAGGACCTGGTATGGGAATGTCGATGTTATTCATGCACTTCACTGTTTGTTGGTTATAAGTCACTAATTAGTAATTGTTTTTTATCTTTGTAGTTGATTTATTATTTTATGCTATTGCTTTAATTGTATTTATTATGGAACGTATCGTACTGGAAGTAAGCGAAATTTCCGCGCGCAGATGGAATGCTTTGTCCCGCGAAGAGCAGGAAGGTCTTACTCGGTTGTTGGAAGATCTTGTTCTACAACTGATTGAGGATAATAGTTCCGCGGCAGAGTTTCCCAAAACTGTGAATGAATCTGAGACTGTCTATAAAACAACTCAGGAAAAACGTGAACAACGCATGAGGCAGGAAAGGATGAACGAACTTTTTGCCTTTTTGGAAAAACAGCGTCAAGAAGCCGAAAAAAGAGGATTTA
>JBAYRG010000299.1:0-4063 GCA_041676805.1 Proteiniphilum sp. | reverse complement strand
TTTTCTCATGGTGCCGTAACCGACTGCAACAACTTCTTCCAATGTTTTGGTATCTTCCTGTAAAATAATATCAAGGCTTCTTTTACCGGAAGTGTTGATGGTCTGGCTTAAATATCCGATGTAGGATACACGAATATTTGCGTTCTCTTCCACACTGAGTGAAAAATGCCCATCTATATCTGTCACTGTTCCGTTGGTAGTTCCTATTTCGATGATGTTTGCCCCGATCACTGTTTCACCACTTTTATCTGTGATTTTTCCTGTGATGGTTTTTTTCTGTTGTTGAGTAATCTCTGCGACAACCTCCTTGATTTTGAGAGGTACCGTCATTTCTGCTTCATCTCTATAGACAACAATCTGTTTGTCCAATATTTTGTACGTGAGTTTCGTATTGAAAAAAAGATCGTCCAGAATGGCATTTAATGGTTTACTTTTTACTTCGATATTTACATTCTTGTTGATGGCCTCTTCCGTGTTGTCGGAGAAGACAAAAAGCATTCCGGTCTCTTTTTCAATCTCTCTACACGCTTCTTTTATAGATATTGACTCTAACTTCAGCGATAATATGGCTTCCTGTGAGCGGCTCGTTGCTGCATGAGAAAACATGATACTTAAGAATAATAAAAACACTGTAATTCTCATGATTCTTAGAATATGTTTGGGATTATTGGTGATTTTTTTCTCTCCAATACAATTTTTATTCATACCTTTGAATGATTTAATTATTATTGTTACTTAGAAAATTAAATTATCTCCGGTCGAACGATATTCGCGGTATCGTTCGACCCTTTTTTGTCAGTTTTTAATGCTTAAATTTTTATTTTTTCATAGGCATATTCATTTAAATGGGTTTATTAGTAATAAGTATTTTATTGTCAGTTCTCGTATAAGTCGTGGATGATAGTAATCCTATAATTGTCATTACGTTATCCAGATTATCGGATAGATGTATTTTCCCCGTACAGGTTCTTTTTTGCAGGTTCGTATCATTTTCGAAGTTGAAGGAGAGGTTATAATATCTGCCGATTTGTTGCAACACTTCAGTCATCGGTGTTTTATCAAAGGAAAGATAACCCTCTTTCCAACTGATATATTGACTTACATCCACTTTGTTTGTTTCGAATATACCACTCTCGGAATAAATGGCCTGCTCGTTCGGTGCCAGGAACAGCTCTTTCTTGTCTGATACTTGTAAACTGACACTTCCTTCTACCAGGATTACAGACTGTGTTGAACCGGAATAGTTTGAAACATTGAATTTTGTTCCGTATACTTTCACGTTGATATTGGCTGTCTGTACGAAAAATGGCTTTTCTTTATCATGTACAACTTCCACGTACATTTCTCCCGATATCAGGCGTATTTCTCGATTCTTACCGTTGAATTGTGCCGGAAACTCGAGTACTGATCCGGAGTTGAGCCATACTTTGCTACCATCGGCAAGGGTGAGCGTAGAGCGCTTTCCGTAAGGGACAACCAAAGAATTAAGCTTGTCCTGGGCGATTTTTACTTTACTGGTTTCATTATTGGCCTGCACTATCTCGGCCGTTCCTTCTTCGTTAAGCGTTACCTCCACGTCGTTCTGAAATATAATAGCTTTTTCGCTTGTAATAAGTTGGATATCTTCACTGTTGAGTAATTCTCCCACAATCAGTTCTTTATCGGTAGTATTAATCTGCTCCGATGAAGGAGAAAACAATCCAATTCCAATGACGATCAATGCAACTGCGGCCGCGGAAGCGGATGCATACCAAAAAATCCTGCGCCGCTCTCTTTTTTTCTCTTGCCGGATAGTTTTCTGAATTCTCTCAAGGAGTGTTAACCGTTCATTCTCGCTCAAATATTTTTTGGCCATACCTGTCTTTTTAAGATAAGCAATTGCCTTATCCATATTCTTTTTTTGCTCCGGATATTGATTGATAAATTCTTGCCAGTAGCTATCTAAACTTGCATCGGACATCAATTGCCATTGAATGAATTGCCTGTCTTTTAAAAAATCCGTATAAACACTGTACCTATTATCCGTTTTCATTCGGGTATTTATTATTGTATGCAAAAAGGAGGAGCAAAGAAGTCTCTATATTATAAAGACGACTTTGAATTTTGGTTATCCCCTTATTCTGATAAAATCTTTTAATTTTAACATTTGATTGTTACGAGAGTAGGAGAAGAAAGAAAATTCCATATTTTTCTCGTAGGGTGAACAGGGCCTTGGATACTAATTTGCGACAGCCGTGTACGGAAATATGGAGTAATTCGGCTATCTGCTGATAGTCATATTCCTGGACATAGCGGAGGTAGATAATTTCTCGTTGCCGATCGGTGAGAGAATTGAGCATCTGTTCAATACCTGTTTTTATCTCTGCCTGCTCCTCTTCTTCGATTATCAGCTCTTCCACATTTACTTCTATATTGAATGGTATTCCGAGGGAAGGATCTATGTTTTCCAGTCCAATATGTTCCTTTTGACTTTTGTGGATATCGAGGAGCCTGTTTTTCAGTGATCTGAAAAGGTAGAACTTGATATTGGATATCTCCTCCAGCTTATCTCTGTCGACAGTGATCTTTATAAAAATATCGTGGATGGCATCTTTTACAACTTCTCTTGAAAAGCCTAGGTAACAACCATACGTGAACAAATCGTCCACATAGAGGGTGTAAATTGAGGCAATGTCGTTTTGTTTTTTCACTGATGCTTGTAGTAATCCTTATCCGATTGAATTGCAAATTAAGTGAAAAATATCGGAATAAAGAATTTTATCTTTTATATTAAATAGAACGGAAAATTGTAAGAATTTACATTTTCATGAACAAAAAATGGTATATGTTACATTTTTATGAACGGATATTTGTTGATCCCTGTTTATTTTTATGTGAAAATTGTCGCTTTTGTATTTGATTTTACTTTTCTTGATTTTCTTTACATAAATAACGCCAAGGATCGATTATTGGATTTCAGTTGGAAAGTCAGTATCTTTGCAGATATGAAAAAACTTGTGATTGTTGGTTGTGGTTATCTGGCCGATATTGTGGTGGATGCACTTGTACAGGGATTGTTGCCCGGTTATGATTTAGTGGGAGTCTACTCCCGTACGGCACTTAAAGCGGAGCGGCTTGCTGCCAGGGTGAAATTGGAAGGGCGTGTATGTAAGGCGTGTTCCTCATTAGAAGAATTATTGGCATTAAAGCCGGATTTTCTGGTTGAGGCTGCTTCTCCGGCGGCAATGAAGGAGTTGGCACTGCCTGTACTCAAAAATGGAACATCTATTGTTACCTTATCCATCGGAGCTTTTGCAGATACCCATTTTTATGAGGAGGTGAAAAAAACTGCTGCCGGTCACGGTACGCGCGTTTATATCGCTTCGGGTGCCACGGGAGGATTTGACGTGCTCAGGACCGCCACATTGATGGGAAATGCCTCTGCCCGGTTTTTGAATGAAAAGGGTGTGATGGCGCTGAGAAGAGCACCATTTTATACACCTGAGATGGAAATAACCAATAAAATTGTTTTTTCCGGTACAGCGAGGGAGGCGATCAATACTTTTCCGACCGGGCTCAATGTGGCTGTGGCCGCTTCATTGGTTACCGTGGGGCCTGAAAAAATGCAGGTTACGATGGAGTCGACTCCCGACTTTGTGGGAGACAGGCAGCGGGTAGAAATAAAGAATGAACAGGTGCACGCTGTGGTGGATGTCTATAGCGCCACACCTGAAATTGCCGCGTGGTCGGTAGTCAGCACTCTCCGGAATATCGATTCGCCTATTGTGTTTTGAAAAATGTTTTGTGTGGAATATTTTGACAACTAATTGAATAGTAATTGATATGGGAAATGGTCCCGATTGTCCATCATCCACTTATTCCAGTATAATCAGACAAATTCCGTAGTACCTTTTCACTTAATCGGTCGAACGCCTGGCGTGTACGTCCGGTAGATACCTGCATGCAGCGTACTTTGGGATGGCTGAGAAGGTGCTCCCCTCCCAATGCGCCTACAGTATCGCAATAGCATAGGTTATCATCTTCTAGCCATTGCAGGAAAGGAGTTTCATCCCATGCGGGGGAG
>JBAYRG010000298.1:0-4082 GCA_041676805.1 Proteiniphilum sp. | reverse complement strand
CTCGCATCAGGTGCTGGTGCAACGTGCTGAACGGGGAGATACATTGCTGGCCGATGTGACCGGTTTGATCGGTAAGCAGGTAACAGTGATTGATAAGTCGAAATACCTCGACAGGATAAGTAATCTGAACAACGAATTGGGGGGAGGTATCCGGATAGACAAGATTGATAGCGATACTGTGGTGGTGGAAGACCTGATCCGGATGGTCTCCCGTGGAGAGATAGCCTATACGGTGGCCGACGACGATCTGGCCATGCTCAATCATACCTATTTTGGAAATCTGAATGTGGATCTGCCGGTCAGCTTCGACCAGCGCTCTTCGTGGGTGGTGAGAAAAGACACCCCCCTGCTTGCCGATTCACTGAACAGTTGGATTGAAAGGCGCGCTTCCGGCTCCGCATTCCTGCGGATCATGAAGCGTTATTTTGAAGAAACCAAAGGATATGCTGACTTGCGGAGGCCTGCCTACAAGGAGATCTCCGGCCATGGCGTTATTTCTCCTTTCGACTCCTATTTCAAGCGTTACGGAAAGGAGTCGGGCATCGATTGGCAGCTGCTCGCGTCGGTCTCCTATCAGGAATCCGCCTTCGATACGGAGGGACAGTCGTGGGCGGGCGCCATCGGGCTGATGGGGTTGATGCCGGCCACTGCCGCCTCGTTGGGGTTGGAGGGTGACCAGCTTTTTGATCCTGAGAAAAACATAAGTACAGGTGCGCGATATCTGAAATATTTACTCCATATCTTTCGTTTTATTGATAATCCTGATGAGAGGATAAAAATAGCGCTGGCAGCCTATAACGGGGGGATCGGCCATATATTCGACGCCTTGGCGCTCACCGAGAAATATGGAGGAGATAAAGGAGTGTGGGATGCCAATGTAGAGAGGTATCTCCAGTTGAAACGCCTGGAGCAGTATTACTCAGACCCGGTTTGCAAGAATGGCTATTTCAGGGCGGACGAAACAATTAAATATGTACGCGATGTAATAGACAGATGGGAGATATATAAAAAATCATTATCTTTGCCATCGGTGTGAAACGAGCATATGAAAATCATATTTACAGAAAAGAGATGTCAGTGATAATCAATAAAGTCAGAACGAAAGAGGATTTGAAAAAATTCATTCAATTCGGTATCGATCTCTATGAGGGGAACGAATATTTTGTCCCGCCGTTGGTCTATGATGAGAGAGATACGCTCAACTGGAGTAAGAATCCGGCATTCGATCATTGTGATGCCACCTATTTCCTGGCCTACCGCGATGAGGAGATTGTGGGGCGGATCGGTGTCATTATCAACCACAAGGCGAATGAGATATGGAACGAACGGAATGCCCGCTTTGGTTTTGTCGATTTTATTGATGACAAGGAGGTGGTGGATGCTCTTTTTGGGGCGGCCGAAAGCTGGGCCCGGTCACGAGGTCTGGAGAAGATACACGGACCGCTCGGTTTTACCGATTTCGACCATGAGGGAATGCTGGTGGAGGGTTTCGACCAGATTGGTACTTTGTCGACCATCTACAACTATCCCTATTATGTGGACCATATGGAGCGGATGGGGTATGTGAAGGATCAGGACTGGATAGAATTTTTGATTTCCATCCCCAAGGAGATGCCGGAGCGTTTCCTGCGTGCTTCTGAAATAGTGAAGAAGCGTTCCGGGCTCGATATAAAACATCTGCAGAGTAAAAAGGATGTGATGCCTTACGCGAAGGATATCTTTAGACTACTCAATCGCGCCTATAAGGAGCTATATGGTTTTGTAGAGCTTACCGACAGGCAGATCGATTATTATGTGGATATGTATATCCCGTTGCTTCGTCTGGAATTCCTCACGCTGGTGATCCGTCAGGAAGACAATAAACTGGTGGGTGTGGGCATAGGGCTTCCCAGCATCGCTAAGGCTCTCCAGAAAGCAAAGGGGCGATTCATGCCTTCAGGGTGGTATCATCTCTACAAGGCATTAAAAGGCAAAGGAAATAATGTGCTCGACCTGCTACTGGTTGCCGTCGATCCCGAATACCAGGGAAAAGGATTGAATGCGCTGTTGTTTAATGAGTTTATCCCGGCTGCCAACCGGTTGGGATTCGAATATGCTGAGAGTAATCCCGAACTGGAAGTGAACAGTAAAGTACACTCCATGTGGAATGGCCTGGAGACGAAGCAGCATAAAAGACGCAGGGCGTTTATTAAAGATTTATAGAGAGGAAATAAAGGTGAACGAAACAGAAAAAGAGATACAAATAGCTGATAATAACTATAGAGAAGAGAATATTGTCACATTAGAGTGGCAGGAACATATTCGCCGGCGGCCCGGGATGTATATCGGGAAGCTGGGCGACGGTTCATCGTACGATGACGGGATCTATGTCCTTCTGAAAGAGGTGCTGGATAACGCGATCGATGAATTTATGATGGGTTACGGCAAGACCATCGAAGTGACCATCGAAAATGAGAGTGTGATGGTACGCGACTATGGTCGTGGTGTGCCGCTGGGAAAAGTGAAGGATGTCTGCTCTAAGATGAATACCGGTGCCAAATACGATTCAAAGGCCTTTAAAAAATCGGTGGGATTGAACGGTGTGGGTATCAAAGCGGTGAATGCACTCTCTTCTTCCTTTGCCATGGAATGTTTCAGGGAAGGACAGATGAAGGGGGTGGAATTCATGCAAGGTGTGATCTCGCATGATGGCGAAATCGTTCCGACCGCCAGTGGGAATGGTACCTATGTCTCTTTTACTCCCGATGCGGAGATATTTGGAGAGTACCACTACCGCGACGAACATATCGAGCCGCTGCTGAAGAACTATGTCTTCCTGAATATCGGCTTGACCATCGTCTTCAATGATAAGAAATTCAGCTCGAAAAACGGGCTGGAAGACCTGCTGAACGAAAATCTCACGGCGGAAGAGCTTTATCCTATCATCCACCTTTTCGGGGAGGATATCGAGGTGGCTATCACCCACACCAACCAGTATGGAGAGGAGTACTACTCGTTCGTCAACGGTCAACATACCACCCAGGGAGGTACACACCTGGCTGCTTTCCGCGAGGCGACGGCGAGGGTCATCAAAGAGTTTTATAATAAGAACTTCGAGTATTCCGATATCCGTAACGGTATAGTGGCGGCGATCAGTATCAAGGTGGAGGAGCCGGTGTTCGAGTCGCAGACAAAAACGAAACTTGGCTCAAAAGAGATGACACCCAACGGTGTTTCCGTGAGCAAGCATATCAATGACTTCCTCAAAAAAGAACTGGATAACTACCTGCATAAGCATGCCGATACCGGAGAGGTGCTGCAGAAAAAAATTCTTGATTCGGAGAAAGAGCGCAAAGCCATTGCCGGCGTTACCAAGCTGGCCCGTGAACGGGCGAAAAAGGCCAATCTGCACAATAAGAAACTAAGGGACTGCCGTATTCATTATAACGATAACAAAGGGGAGGACAGGGATAAGACCTCTATCTTTATCACCGAGGGCGATTCGGCCAGCGGCTCCATCACCAAGAGCCGTGATCCGAACCTTCAGGCGGTATTCAGCTTGCGGGGAAAACCTCTGAACTGCTTCGGACTGACAAAGAAAATCGTCTATGAGAATGAGGAGTTCAACCTTCTCCAGGCGGCCCTCAATATTGAAGAAAATATGGACGGCTTGCGCTATAATAAGGTAATCATTGCCACCGATGCCGATACCGACGGGATGCATATCCGCCTGCTGCTGCTTACCTTCTTCTTGCAATTTTTTCCCGACCTGATCAAGAAGGGGCATGTCTATATCCTTCAGACACCGCTTTTCCGTGTACGTAACAAGAAGAAAACACTCTATTGTTATACGGAGGAGGAGCGGCTCAGCGCCATTACGGAGCTTGGACCCAATCCTGAAATAACCCGTTTCAAAGGACTGGGTGAGATATCTCCCGATGAGTTCCGGAACTTTATCGGCGAGGATATCCGGCTCGACAGGGTGACCATGCGGAAAGAAGACCTTCTGAAGGAGTTGCTCGAATTCTATATGGGTAAGAACACTCCCGAACGGCAGTCGTTTATTATTGAAAACCTGGTAGTGGAAGAAGATGAGGTTGCTT